>CAZPUW010000024.1:0-15288 GCA_964589795.1 uncultured bacterium | reverse complement strand
ATTGTTTTCTCGCCGACTCGCTCTTTAATAACTTCGTTCGCTTCTTTCACGCTGCGTACCCGTTTCATCAGATACGACTCAAATGATCCTTTCCCTGACAATGACACTGGATTCAACTGGACATAAAATGTTAGCGTATCAGGATTCGCCCACCCGCAACTCCGCAAGCTGTCCGCAACCGTCTTAATCGCTTGCTGGTTCGTAATCGGAAATGAATCATCTTCCCCAAATTTCGTAACGGGTACGAGCATCAAAATAATTCCCGCAGTAAATAACAAAACCGCAAGAACGACACCGCCAACTAAAACTTTACTTCCCGGTTTCTCTACAGCTTTCCCTGTGGATACGCTGATTTCTGCAGCACTTTCAATCTCCACTTTTTCTTCAGTGCTTTCACCTATTCGCCCAACCGGCACGCTATCTGCATTGCTCATCCCCGTCTCCGGTTCAAATGAACCTTTACGCAGGTAGGCGATAAATGCGAGCAATAACGGAATACATAGCAATCCTGCCGCGATGGCACCCGTAACGATGAGGTACATGTTACTGCTTCGGAAAAATAGGAATGAAGTATAAAGTGCATCCACCGAATAGTGCCAAACCAGAGTTGCGAGAATACCAAACCGGAGCATGAGGATACCAACAATCACACCAGCGATACCAACTTCGAGACCCCTGATGAACCACGGCTCGTTCGGATAAGTCGCATGGCCGAAACCCCAGATAAACGCTGCTATAATAACAGCCAGCCATGTTACTTTGCCCCGGAATAGTTTTTGGAGAAAAGGTATCGAGAACGCGCGGCTCATAAATTCTTCCGATACCGCTGGGAAAAATCCCATCAACAACACCGCTATCCATGGGAACGAAGTTTTAAGCAAGTCATCGTAAGGCACATCCACCGGGCTCCACGCGCCAAAATGATTCGCTATCAGATAAAACGCAATCTGATATGCGAAAAAGAACGAACACATCGTTAAACCGAGTAGAATATTTTTAAATGCCGATTTCGTCCGCAAGCCGCGAATCGTAAACATCCGTGGCATCGAAATTTTGTCTGGATACCGTTCACGGTACATTGCTTCTGCTGATGCGGTCAGCAGCATAATCGAGAATCCGACAACTGCCGAAACGCCGATCATCGTTCCAAATTCTTTTAACAAATATCCAGACCAAGGATCCGTCGTCATGTAGTTCACGAACCCAGATGTGAATTCATTGAGCTGGTTCATCAAAAAGAGAACTGTACCGATCCCGCCAAACCACAGCGCTGTTCGCCAGTGAATATCTTTCTTTCGAACCCGTATGAAGAATACAATTCCGATTGCCAGCGCAGTCAGAATGAAAAAGATGCTATCCACATCTCCCGCTGCATGGTTATAACTGCGCATCTTTCGGAAACTAGCGCCCCATGCTTCCGGGACAAACAAATATTGGTAAAAACGGTCTACCCGCGCCCCTTGGACGGTGACAAAATAGCGATAGTCGGAACCCTTAACCGGCTGAATCGTCGTATCCCGGTAAGTAAAAGTCCAATCTGTACGCTTCGGTCGGCCTACTTTCTCTACCGAGTAGTAATGGACGTGATTTGAGTCGAGTTTGTAGCTTGCATAAAGAAAATTCTCCGCTAACTTCTTCGCGGAATCTTGTTCTAAGTTCGGTCCCACCGCTTCTTCCGGGAGCAAGTGGCTGAATTCCGCCAGTTTCCCGTCCACAGTGACATTTATCCGGTATTCTTCTTTTTCACCCGGTTTGAACCAACGGTGAAACCAAAACCACATCAATACCGGATTACCGTAATATTTCTGTGCGGCATCATTCCCCAACTCTTTTTCCAGATACGTTTTCGCGTAACCTTCATAAGTGAATGCGCTGCCATGCATATAATCTGCTGGAGGCGTAAAACCCTGCTCATGCAAATATTTTTCAGCTACCGGTTGGGAGTTGTCGCGGTCGTATTTGAAATCAATGGATGCTTCGGGAAATGCACGATGGAAGTATCCGCAGCTGAAGAAAATACCGCCGACAAGGATTGCTAAACAGATTACGACGAAATACCAATCGTTCCGCGTTAGTCGCGTTGAATTCATAGCGGCTCCTTTAGTCAAATGGAAGGAAGAATTGTAGAATATCGAAAAATACCTGTCATGCTTCGTAAATACAAGCTTCTTCCATAATTCTTTTCGATTTATCCCGGCTGGGGTGCCGAAAGAGATGACTTGATGCATATTTTTTCGTACGTTATCTACTTGAGTTACTTGGGATAAAACAACATGAAAGACATCGTCGTCGGAATCGATATTGGTGCGACTAATACTGCAATCGGTGTAGTGGATCATGATGGGAATTGTATTTCCTCCACGAACATCAAAACAACTGGTCATAAACAACCTACGGATTACGTTACCGCTACCGCGACCGCCATTACTGCACTCATCGCAATACATCCCGAATTTCTTCTAAAAGGAATCGGGCTCGGCGCTCCTAATGGAAACTATTATAGCGGTACAGTTGAGAATGCACCAAACTTGGAATGGAAGGGAATTATACCCTTTGCGAAAATGTTTCGCGAACGATTTAGCGTTCCTGCAGTTCTGACTAATGATGCGAATGCGGCAGCTATCGGAGAAATGATTTTCGGCGGTGCGAAGACGATGAAAAATTTCATCGAAATCACATTAGGCACCGGTGTCGGAAGCGGTATTGTTGTCAATGGTGAAGTTCTATATGGACACGATGGTTTTGCCGGTGAAATCGGACATACCATTTTTGATCCGAACGGACGTGACTGTGGATGTGGTCGGAAAGGGTGTCTCGAAACCTACGCTTCGGCAGGTGGTATCAAACGTACTGTGTTTGAACTCATCGGACAAACCAACCTCCCTACGGTTTTTCGCAACCAGAGCTTCAACGAAGTGACTGCTGAAGCGATAGCAAAAGCCGCTTCCGCGGGTGACCCAATTGCTTTACAAGCATTCGAGATTACCGGACGAATTCTCGGTATTAAACTTGCCGATGCCGTCGCCCACACCAGCCCGGAAGCAATCTTCCTGTTCGGTGGCTTGGCGAAAGCCGGCAAACTAATTTTCGAACCGACCCACCGTCACATGGAAGCCAATATGCTCAATATCTTCAAGGACAAAGTGAAATTACTTCCGTCCGGTTTGCCTGATGAAAATGTTGCTATCCTCGGTTCCGCCGCATTGATTTGGAAAGAACTCGATAAAAAATAATTTTGAGTGTTACCCTTCATTTTGGATTAAGGATTTGTAAATGAGAGTAGTTTGCGCCGTTTTGTTTCTCACCACGTTCGCGATTGTATCATTCGCACAGGATACTCAACCGATTACTTCCACATCGCACTACCAAACCTATCTCTGTTACAAAACAACTTCACCGATTGCAATCGACGGTAAACTAAACGATCCCGCATGGCTCGAAGTTCCGTGGTCGGAAAAGTTTGTCGATATCCAGGGGAATACCAAACCCGTGCCTCGCTTCGAGACCCAAATCAAAATGCGGTGGGATGATACCTGTTTCTATATCGCCGCCCAACTTCATGAACCGCACGTCTGGGCCACTTTGACTGAACATGATGCCGTTATCTTCCACGACAATGATTTCGAAGTATTCATGGATCCCAATGGTGATAACTGGGAATATGGTGAAATGGAGTTGAACGCACTCAATACGACATGGGATTTGTTTCTCCCCAAACCATACCGGGATAACGGTAGCGCTGACAATAGCTGGGAAATCACTGGAATGAAAACGGCTGTTGCAATTCAGGGAACGTTAAACAATTCCGCCGATATCGATTCCGGTTGGACCGTCGAAATAGCTATGCCGTGGCGCGGTTTGCAGCGAATAAGCCACGGCACAAAAGCCCCATCCGAAGATGAACAATGGTACATCAATTTTTCCCGTGTCGAATGGCAAACCAAGATCGTCGATGATAAATATATCAAGGTTGCAGGCAAACCCGAAGACAATTGGGTCTGGTCGCCGCAAGGGGCCATCAATATGCACATGCCGGAAAAGTGGGGCGTCGTGCAATTCACATCCAAACCAGTCGGTGAAGCAAAATTTCAGGTATCCGAATCCGACGATATAAAAGATTTTATGCATCAGGTGTACTATGTCGAGAAAAAATATTTTGAACAAAATAAAAAATATACCGATGATATCGCGCAGTTAAATCATATTTCACCCGCATTGATGAAGCATGCGAAAACCTTACGGTCACTGCACACCACTGATACTGGCTTTTCGGCGGAATATGATGCCCGCCTACGTGTCGGGTTGGGTGTCGCCACCATCGATCAGGATTCCCATTACCACTTCGGGTACCAATTTGATTTAGAAGATAAAATGTACAACAATCGCTAACCCCACCACTTTCTTACGGAGCCACCAATGGAAAAAAAAGGATATAAATCCGCTTTCGCAATCGTAACTTTGCTCTTCTTCATGTGGGGCTTCCTAACTTGCTTGAACGACATTCTCGTCCCGCACCTCAAAGCGGTATTCGACATGAATTACACCCAGACCATGCTGATACAATTCACCTTCTTTGGTGCCTACCTGTTAATGTCGATTCCCGCTGGAAAGTTGATTGCACGCATCGGTTATCAATTGGGTGTCGTCGCCGGGCTTTGTACCAGTGGTATCGGTGCGTTGTTGTTTTATCCCGCCGCTGGCATGCTTTCCTATCCCCTCTTTCTACTCGGTCTGTTCATCCTTGCCACCGGTATCACCGTTCTGCAAGTTGCAGCAAACCCTTATGCGAGTGTCCTTGGTAAACCAGAAACAGCATCGAGCCGATTAAATCTTGCCCAAGCTGTTAACTCTTTCGGTCACACTACCGCTCCCTACATCGGCGGTATTTTGATTTTGGGTTCTGCACTTTCCGCTGAACAAATTGCCGCGCTTCCTTCCGTTGAGCAACACGCCGCTCGCATCACACAGGCCTCTTCCGTCCAAATGCCATACATAGGTCTTGCAATCGCATTATTCGTTCTTGCCCTTGTAATGAAACTCTTTCATCTCCCTGTTATCGAGACCGTCGAGAGTCACGATTCGAAAAAAGCCCACTTGCGCGATGCACTGAAAATCCGCCACACCCGTCTTGCCGCAATCGGCATTTTTCTATATGTCGGTGCGGAAGTATCCATTGGTAGTTTTCTCGTCAATTTCTTTGGTCAAAAAGAAATCGGAGGTCTCACCCCCGAAGTTGCCGCGAAATATGTCTCCTTTTACTGGGGTGCCGCAATGGTCGGTCGGTTCATCGGTTCAGCCCTGTTACAAAAACTAAAATCACGCGGTGTACTCGCGGTTGCTGCGACCTTCGCCGCGATACTCGTAGTCACCACGATTATGCTTACCGGTACGCCTGCGATGTACACCATTCTTGCCGTCGGTTTCTTCAATTCGGTTATGTTTCCGATTATTTTCACGCTTGGCATCGAAGATTTAGGACATCTGACCAGTCAGGGCTCCAGCATTCTTGTCATGGCGATTTTCGGCGGTGCGGTAATTCCAGAATTGCAGGGTGTACTTGCCGATAGTATCGGTATTCACACCGCATTTTTCCTTCCCGCGCTCTGTTATTTGTATATCATTTATTATGCGCTGGTCGGTTCCAAACATCCGACCACGAATCGTGTTGCCGCTTAATTAAAACACAAGTGGAACCGGAACATATTTGTAACGTGAGGCGATGATGAAACCTTCAACTATTTTCAACTACATTAAACGTACAGTTGTCGCATACGTGATTTGTATTACTGAATTCATTTGTATTCCTGTTAGCAATGCGACTGTGAGCCGTAAAGAGACCATCCCGAAAGAATATCTTTTGATGTATGTTGCACCGGCAGCGATAGCTGCCGTGGTATTTGCCCTCACCTACGGATTAGCGGCTGCCACCACCAACAGTTTCCACATGAAACAGCCGGTAGATTATGTCGATCCGTTCATCGGCACTGGTGGGCATGGGCACACCTATCCCGGCGCGACTGTCCCTTTCGGTATGGTGCAACTCAGCCCCGACATCGGGAAAAGAGGGTGGGACTATTGCTCCGGTTACCACTATTCCGATTCGATGTTAGTTGGATTTAGCCACACCCACCTCAGTGGAACCGGGTGCGCTGACCTTGGTGATATTCTATTTCAACCGATGATTGGCATTCCTGCACCGGATACATTGATGCACTTTCGGTTCGATAAAATTATTCATCTTGTACCATCCATTAAAGGAGTAAGTTTCGTCGACATGAAAGTGTACTGCGAAAGTGCTACTCCCGGGTATTATCGGGTGGAACTACCGCAAAATCACATTACAGTCGAGTTGACCGCCACTGAACGTTGTGGTTTCCATCGCTATACCTTTCCCAAATCTGATTCCGCATATATTGTTATTGATGCAGGATATGGGCAGGATGATAGCCCCCTTGAATCCACAGTAAAAGTCACAGGAGCGAATAGTATCGTCGGTAGCCGCCGTTCTTCGGGCTGGGCATGGACACAGCAGGTGTACTTCGCGGCTGAATTTTCCACTCCTTTCGCTTCCACAAAAATGGTGCGGGAAAACCAGTGGGTGGATAATCCCTACGAAACGAGCGGAAAAACTGCCAAAGCGGTTCTACGCTTTAAAACTGAAAAAGATGATTCAATTTTAGTCCGGGTTGGAATTTCTGCCGTTTCAATTGAAGGTGCTCTTAAAAATCTCCATGCTGAAATCCCCCGTTGGAATTTTGATTCCACACGTATTATAGCACGGACAAAATGGAACGATGAACTGAGTAAAATTAAAGTGGAGGGTACCAATATCGACAACAAACAAACCTTCTACACTGCGCTCTATCACACGATGTGCGCCCCCACGCTGTTTCACGACGTCGATTTCCAGTATCGCGGCGGCGATGGTAAAAACCATCTTGCCACCAACTACCACAACTACAGCACTTTTTCATTATGGGACACGTACCGTGCTGAACATCCCTTATTCACAATCATGCACCCCGCCCGTGTCGTCGATATGTATTTTTCGATGCTTGGTTTTCAATCTGAATACGGCTATCTCCCCGTTTGGCCGCTTGCCGGTTGGGAAACACAATGCATGATTGGCTATCATTCCGTACCCGTAATTGCCGATGCCTTCCTGAAAGGTCTCCCCTTTATCGACGGAAAACGAGCGCTCGATGCAATGAAAGTGAGTGCCTTTGCCAACCATAAAGGGCTCGAATATTATAACATGGCGCAACCCGATTCCATCGAAAAGAAATTAGCGCAACTGCACGAAAACGATATCAATTCCGGTTTCGACTATAAATCCCTTCGTCTCGATAAGCACAGAGTGTTGAGTGGATATGCAAAAACCATTTCCGGCGAACCGATTGACTACCATTCCTCTTACCCTTACGTGACAAAGGCACTTCTTGTTCGCGCTACCACTGGTGACATGAAAATTGAATGGCAAACCGAAGCGTTACCGCAATCGAATGATGATTCGATGGTTACCTTCATGTGGCTTGCCGGACGTTCGGTAAACAAAGGGTGGCACCGGTTCGATTTATTAGTGAATGGTGAGAAATGGTTCACTTTTAATACTGGTCGTGACCGGAATGATAAAAATTGGACTGTCACCAACACGAACGGTTCATCACTCACCTTCGTCCCGACTTTAAAAGATGTGTACGATGATCAATTCGGCAATATGTTCCTGCAGGTTCCTACCGCATTACTAAAGAAAGGTCAACCCCTCAATCTCACTATCGTTGGTGAAAAAGGCGATAGTTACGATTGGTATATGACATTCGAGTATCAAAACCAACCCGGTATGAAATTTGAAACCGATTATGCACTCGCGGTCGATAAAGGTGTTAAGCAACAGTTTGTCCGCGTGATGGTCGAACATCTGGAAGCACCGGCGTACGCGAACATTTCAGTTGATGGAAATCCGACATTGAAGTCGTGGCTTAACCCCGGTGTCAATCTTTTTGACCTGCCGTTTGCAGTGGTGAATTCCGTAAAAAATATTCGTGTATCTGTTTTTACGAATTCGTTGATGGAATCAAATTACACCATTAAGCCATTCAAGACTCTCGAGTATGTTCCCGCTGACCGCGAGCGAGAGTCCGTTTCCAAGACGCTCGAATATGCTTATGACGATTGGTGCATTGCTCAGGTCGCGAAAAAAATTAATGACACCGCCGACTACAATCTCTTTACCAATCGTTCCGGTTACTATCGCAATCTTTACGATTCCACTACCGGTTTTATGCGCGGACGTAACTTCGATGGCTCATGGGTTTCCCCCTTTAATCCCCGCTACTCAACCGAGTTGCAACCTCAATACACCGAAGGGAATGCGTGGCAATGGACATGGTCGGTGCAACATGACATTCCCGGATTAATCAAACTGATGGGTGGTGAGGCAAAATTCGAGCAGAAACTCGACTCCCTTTTCAACCAGAGTTCTGATTTATCGGGAACCGGTGCTACCGCCGACGTGTCAGGTCTTATCGGAATGTATGCCCACGGCAACGAACCAAGCCATCATATTGCTTACCTTTATGACAATATTGGCAAGGCATGGAAGACGCAAAAACTTGTCCGTCAAATCATGAACGATTTCTACACGAACAAAACTGATGGTTTGTGCGGAAACGAGGACTGCGGGCAAATGTCGGCTTGGTATGTATTCAGTGCGATGGGATTTTATCCTGCTAATCCCGTTGGTGGATTCTACCAAATTGGCAGCCCCTTATTCGATAAAGTCACAATAACCTTGGGTAACAAGAAAGAATTTATCATTGAAGCTGTCGACAATTCCGATCGCAACAAATACATTCAATCCGCCAAGTTAAATGGAATGCCATTCGAAGGTAGTTTACGTCATGAACAAATTCTCCGTGGTGGCAAACTCGTGTTTAAAATGGGGCCGACCCCCAATCCAAAATGGGGCATGATTGCCGATTAGAGGTGATTTATGAAAAAAATCAATTTAATGCTACTCGGCTCGTTGATACTAGTTGCACTCGTAATTTCAAGTGCATCTGCCGCGCCGTTTCGCGTGATGACTTACAATCTGCGCTACGACAATCCTCAGGACTCCCTTGACAATTGGAAGTACCGCCGTGACTTCATCGTATCGACAATAAAATTTCACAAAGCGGATATCCTATGTATTCAGGAAGGACTCGTCCATCAGGTTCACTTCTTGGCTGATTCACTTTCCGAATTTTCATGGTACGGTATCGGTCGTGACGATGGTAAAAATGCTGGCGAGTTCAGCGCCATATTTTACAAGAAAAATCGCTTTATGCGAATTGACAGCGGCACATTCTGGCTTTCCGCTACACCCGAAAAACCGACAATGGGGTGGGATGCCGCTTGCATCCGAATCTGTACGTGGGTAAAGTTAATGGATGCTTCGAATGGTGCGATTTTTCTACTTACCAATACCCATTTCGATCATGTCGGCAAAGTTGCTCGTATCGAGAGTTCCAAATTGCTTCGTTTGAGAATCGCAAAGCTCTCTTCCGACACTCTCCCCGTTATTACCTGTGGTGATTTCAATTCCTCCGAAACAGATTCCGCATACACCATCATGACCACTGCTCTCCCCATTCCCCAATTGTACGATACCAAGAACATCTCGCTCTTACCTCATCATGGCCCGGCAAATACCTTTTCCGGGTTTCACGTCAAAGAAGGGATAATCGGCGAGCGTATCGATTTTATTTTTGTCACAAAATCCATACGGGTTTTGCAACATGCCACTATATCCGATTTCAAAGATGATTTGCGTTTCCCTTCTGATCATCTTCCGGTAATTACCGAGATTGAAGTTCCACACGCGATAATAAGAACATAGAACTATATGAACCTATCTATACTTGATTGGCTGATTGTCGCTATTTCGATTTCCGGACTCATTGCAGTCGTGATGATTAGCAAACGCTATATGCAATCCGTCGCCGATTTTCTCTCCGCCGGACGAACTGCCGGGCGCTACCTAATCAGTGTATCGCAAGGGATGTCTGCCCTCGGCTCCATCACTATTGTTGGTATGTGGGAGATGAATTACATCGCCGGTTTCTCACTCCGATGGTGGGAATTTACGATGGGTATCGTCCTCCTCATCATTACCGTATCGGGTTGGGTAATCTATCGCTTCCGCCAGACCCGCGCATTGACGATGGCGCAATTCTTCGAGATACGCTACAGCCGCCGTTTCCGAATCTTCGCAGGACTGCTCGCCTTCATTTCCGGTATCGTCAACTTTGGCATCTTCCCTGCCGTCGGTGCCCGGTTCTTCATTTATTTCTGTGGTTTACCGCAACATTATTCCGTTGCCGGATTATCTGTCCCGATGTTCCCAACCGTGATGGCTGTCTTTCTTGGTATCGCTATCTATTTCCTTTTTGCTGGTGGTCAAATCGCCGTCATCATCACCGAATTTATTCAAGGCATCTTCGTCAACACTGTCTTTATCATCATCGTCATTTATTTCTTGATGACAATCGATTGGAATCAAATCTTCATCGGCCTCACCGCGGCACCCCCGGATGCTTCCCTAATAAATCCTTACCACACCAGCAAAGTAAAAGATTTCAATCTTTGGTACTTTCTGATTGGTGTGGTCGGCGTGATTTACGGAAAGATGTCGTGGCAAGGGACGCAGGGTTACAACTCTTCAGCGAAAAGTGCACACGAAGCAAAAATGGGAGAAGTCCTCGGCAATCTCCGTGACATTCCCAAATGGCTCATGTTGATTTTTGTTCCGATTGTCGCATACGTCGTCATGCACAATAAAGATTTCGCCGTCGTTGCCTCAAGCGTCAATGATATTCTCAAAGGTGTCGATGCCAAGGCGATTCAAAGCCAACTCACCGTTCCCCTCGTTCTATCAAAACTTCTTCCCTTCGGTTTGATGGGTGCTCTCACTACTGTCATGCTTATGGCGACTATCGGTACTCACGATAGTTATCTCCATTCGTGGGGAAGTATCTTCATACAAGATGTTGTCCTCCCCTTCCGCAAAAAGGCATTCGAGCCGGAACAACATCTTCGTATCCTTCGCCTCTCGATTCTTGGTGTCTGCATATTCATTTTCTGTTTCAGTATCATTTTCAATCAAAGCGAGTACATCTTCCTCTTTTTCGCCATTACCGGTGCCATCTTTACCGGTGGTAGTGGTGCCGTAATTATCGGTGGTCTATACTGGAAAAGCGGTACAACACCCGCCGCATGGAGTGCGCTAATAACCGGTTCCACCATCGCTGTCGGCGGTATCATCCTCCAACAAATCGACAAGGATTTTCCGATAAACGGTCAGGAGTTCTGGGGTCTTGCAATGGGTGCATCCAGTATCGTCTATATCCTCGTTTCGCTATTGAGTGGAAAGAAACGTGAGTTTGATATGGACAAACTCCTTCACCGCGGCCAATATGCCATCCAAAGCGAGATGAAAGTTGTCGAAGAGGTGCCGCTCAAGGGGTGGCGAATGATGGGAATGGGCAAAGAGTTCACCCGCGGTGATAAAATAATTTATGTCATCGCTTACGGTTGGGTTTTCCTGTGGACGGTCGCCTTCCTGATTGGCACATTCTTCAATCTCCACGGTACAGTCCCCGATACATCGTGGATGACTTTCTGGAAAATATTTATCGTGATTAATGTCGTCGTTTCGATTGCAATCATCATTTGGTTTTCTATTGGTGGTCTTCGCGACCTCAAGGATATGCTATTCCGTCTTCGAACCCAAATTCGTGACCACGGTGACAGTGGCTTCGTTGAAAAGCGCAAAATGGGAAGTGAGGAATGATGAAACGGTATCCGAATAATCCCATCCTTACCCGCAACGATATTCCACCCATTCCACCCGGCTTGGTTGATGTTACATCCGTATTCAATCCCGGAGCTATTTTCTTCCAAAACAAAATTTGGCTAATTCTACGAGTTCAAAATCGTGGTCGCGAGACCTCTTTTGTTACTGCTCAAAGTGATGATGGCATACACTTCAAAATCTCAAACAATTCCGTCAACCTGACCGGAATCGAATTGCTTTCTGATACCGTTTATCACTGTTACGACGCCCGCCCTACTTTAATCGGTGATACCATTTACATCATGTTTGCGATGGATATGGATAACGGTTGCAGCTTAGGTCTGGCCCGCACTTCTGACATGCTATCGTTCGAGTTTCTCGGTATAGCTTCCACAGGTGATATTCGAAATGGCGTGCTCTTCCCCGAAAAATTCAACGGTAAATATTTGCGCTTGGATCGCCCCAACGATTTCAAATTGGAAGGTGGTCCGGTAACAGGGAGCACAATTTGTCTCTCCGAATCCAATGACCTGCTTCATTGGACACGAACCGCACCCATTATTTCCGGTCGTTTTCATTATTGGGATGAGCTAATCGGTATGGGCCCGTCGCCGATTAAAACCCGCCACGGTTGGCTTTGCATCTATCATGGAGTGGCGACTCACTTTGGTAGTGCGAACATCTACCAAGCCGGTGTATTTCTCCTTGACTTGCAAGACCCCACCAAGCTTATCGCCCGGGGACACTACAATATTCTTGAACCCCGTGAACCCTATGAGCTAATGGGACAAGTGCCGAACGTAGTTTTTCCCAGTGGTGCGATTGTGAAAGACGTCGACAATGAGGGGTTCGCTCGTGAATCAAGTGAAGTGTTCGTCTATTACGGTGCCACGGATACCTGCGTCGGCCTTGCTACTACTACCATTTCCCAACTGCTTACTCATTGTTCCGGGTAACCAATTCTTGTCCCAAAAAAAGTGCGGTATCGCTACCGCACTTTTTTTATTCCGATTTACTTAAGCATCCGGGAAGAACAACGAAGAGGTCTTCATCATCTTCAGCCAAATCGGTGCCGTCCGGTCCACCCCGAATATGTACAGGTAATTATCGATATGGATACGTGCCGTTTTCCATGACGTCTGTAGTGAAACTTTGTTTACCCATGATTCGTATTCCGCATCGTTTTTGGTTCGTAGCGATTCCATTATCGACTTGCGATTTGCCGGATTCATAAAAGTTTCTTTCCATGTCTCGAATAAATCGAATGTCTCACCACTCTTCACCGAAGGCAATGTACTTGGAGTGGTAAGTACTGGCGCAGCGGTGGTAGGTGCTGGTGTTGGCGGTGCCATCGTCGGAATCGAAAGTTGATGCTCCGGTGCTTCGGCTAATTTTATCGTCGGTTCGTGATGGGGTGGGGTCATTGGTGGTTTGGTTGGTGTCGGTGGCATCATCGGTGGCTTGGTTGATACCGGTAGTAGTGCCATTGGTGGTTTCGCTGGTGCCGGTGGTTTCGTACCAGTTGTAGGTGAAGGAGGGAGACCAAATGGATTATCGTCCACGACTACCGGACGCGGTGCTGGCGTAAATATCAGTTCTGCTTGTTTTTCCGGTTCAACCACCTCTGCTGACAGTTCTGTGATACTACCGCCAACAACCATCTTACGCGTTACCACGTAATCGTTGCGCAATGCTTGAAATCGCGCCAATACCAATGCTAAATCCTCAACTGACATTTCCGTTACATGGAGCGATTCTTCCAATTTCACCACATCCGCGAGGACTTTTACTTCGGACATATTCAGTACGGTAACAAGAACATTCGGTTCTAATTTTTCGCCGGTAAAACCAAGACCTTCCGCACGTTCGAAAATCTGCTGTGCGAGCGATTCGGCATCGGCTTCCAGCGAACGTAAATCGAGTGGAGTATCCGACCAACTTGTACTTGTTTCGGAAATGGATTTACCAGCAGCATCTTGTAAATCATTCATCGTAAACGTAAACGCTTCCAACAAAGCGTATTCCAGTCCTTTCGCGACCGATTCGTCGTTTACCGATTGGTCGAATTGAGGAGAACCAAGTATCCTGCTGATTTCTTTGTCGACGATTTCCTTCGCACGGTCGATCAACGCGTCCCGCAGAACTGTCGATTTATCCCAACCAACCAGCTCTCGGTACGGGAGTGAATTCCGTCCGTGTAAAAGTTCTTCGATCCAATCCGCCGCCATTTGCGATTGTGCTATCGCCATAATGTGGTCCTCCTTACTCCAATATTTTAGGAACCGCTGTGTTTATTTTGATATTTATCGCGTATCGATTCCAATTGAGAGAGATTTAAATGATTAACACCGACGTATGCGACAATTTCTACTCCTTGCGCAACGTTTTTCTCGTCCAATCCGCGCAAAATCGCCATCACGCATTCAATCGGAACTTGCGAAGGTGGCATCCCCATTTCAGTGAGAAAGCTTTCAAGTCGTATAAACTGCCGTTCAACCAATTCCCACCGTCGTTCTTGCGCCATTGAGTCGATGGTTTCGGTAAATACGCTGGCTAAACTCGATTCGGAAAAACCATTTGTTATTACCTGTACGACAATTGCGCGAAATTCGGGGTCTAATTGGTCGCGGGAGATAATAATGTCGATGGCATTTTCTTTTGTCTGGCTCGTTAACAAATGATTGCAAAATGCGCTTAACGTCGGCAATGGTTCCAGTACCAATCCGACTTCGTATGCAATCGAGCGTCGAACCAATTCCATCCACTCTTTCGCCGAGACGACTCGCTTCCGCGCCAGATGATTGCGCAGGTTAGTCAGCATCGTACGGCTTTCATCGTCCTGTAAATCGAATGAACCCGCCATCTTACCCAACGTACCATCCACGTCTTCCGACATCAGCAAAACCACCCAGTTTACGATGCGCGGTGGAATTTTATTCATTTGAATACGGTCGAGTGGCAATGAAGTACTGCTGTCCGGCCAACTGCTTTTTGCTAATTCGTGCAATTCTACAAACAGCTCAGTGATGCGCTCGATAGTACGGTAATCTTTTAAAACATCAGTCGCTTCTAACCGGAAATCCACGTTTTCTAAATCGGCGGGTGCAGGTAGTTTGGCGGTCGGCGTTTCCGCTTCAGTGCGTTTCAGTTGTGCTTCGTTTGCAAGCGGTTGTTGCGGTTTCTTCACTGGTTCGGTTCGCGTACTTGACGGTGGTGGTGTCTTTAAATTGGTTTGTTGCACCGGTCTCGGGTCTATATCTACTGGTGGTCGTTTTGCAGTAGATGGAATCGAAAAAGTCGGTTCTGGTGATGGATTGGTATGCGGTTGTTTACCGGTTTTAGCTTGAATAGTTTCTGCGGATAGCGGTGCGGCAAACGAGAACCGCTTTGCTTCCGAATGCGGATCCGGTGTCGGTTCGGTTTCAGGTAAAGATAGCAAATCGTCCAAAGCA
>CAZPUW010000023.1:0-15619 GCA_964589795.1 uncultured bacterium | reverse complement strand
ATTTAGTTTATAGCAAAGACAATTCGAGAGATTCTTCCGATTCTTCTTCGACGGGAAGAATCGGTGTTTTCACCCGGGTTAGAAAGATTTCCCCGGTGGTTTCGTCCTGTTCGATGATAACAACTTGTTGCGAAGCAAATTCAAGCAGAGTAAGAAACGTCAGCACTTTATCCAGTAATGATTCGCCACGCCATATCTCGTCGAGTGTTTTACGTTCGTGAAGTGGCAACCGGTGAATCAGTTGCTCACGGCGGCTGGAAATTGGCTCATCACCGGGTGTCAATACCCGCGTCTCACCGCGTGGACGAGATAATAATTCGAGATAAATCTGAAACAACGCCCGTCGCGTTTTTTCATTGACCGGCGTCAATGGTTTACTGCGGTCACCTGCCGACAAACCGCGCGGGAATGTACCCCACCAACTACGATACCGGCGAGCAAGTAATTTGGAAAAATCCTGATACTCGCGGGTTTCCGATTCAAGTTCCGGCTCTACCGGTTTTACCAGTTGTACTTCCGGTAATCCGATTTTTCCCAACAGCGCGCTTTTTACTTCTAACAGTAACGCATCGTAATATATCGACGAACCTGCACCGAGTATATCGCGTCCGGCAAGCATCGGAATCGTCCGGTTTACTTGCGTGACAACTTCAACCGGTGGTATCTCTTTGGTATTGAGTTCCCCGCGCCGCAGCAAGAAGCACAACACATCGAGCGGGCCCTTGTAAGCGGGCAGATCGATGTTAACCATCCCCTCGAATATCGATTCCTGTGAATCTTCGAGTGGCGGCGCTTCCGGCTCTTCAACTACGATGACGAATGGTTCGTCGGTCATTAATCTTTAATCAAACCTACCGCGTCACAAACGGCTTTTAATTTCTTTTGGGCAAAATCACCCGCTTTCGATGCGCCAATCGACATTAATTTTTCCACTTCTTCGGGCGACCGTTCCAATCGGGAATACTCAAGTTGAATCGGATGCAGCATATCGATAACCGCTTGTGCGGTACCTTCTTTCAGTGCACCGTATTTCAAATTCGTAAAAAACTTTTCCGTTTCGGGAATCGTTATTTTTTTCGCGATGGAATAAATCTCAATTAGATTGGAAACACCCGGTTTTTGCTCAGTGTCGTAACGAATTTCGGTTTCGGAATCGGTTTTCGCCACTTTTATTTTTTTGATGATGTCTTGCGGCGTATCGAGCATTAATATCGTACCGAGCGGAGATTCTTCCGATTTCGACATTTTAGCCGCCGGATTCTGCAAATCTTTGATTCGAGCTCCTACCGGCGCCAGTGTCGCTTCCGGAATGACAAATACATTGCCAAACCGCGCATTAAATCGAATGGCAATATCCCGCGCTAATTCAACGTGTTGTTTTTGATCTTCACCAACGGGAACTTTGTCGGTGTCATACAATAGAATATCCGCCGCCATTAAAACCGGATAGGTAAACAGACCGACTGAAACACTCGCCTGCGAATCTTCTTTCGACTTGAATTGAGTCTGCCGTTTCAATTCACCATAAGTGGCATTACAGCTAAGCAACCATGTCAGGTAGGTGTGCTGAGGAACATGGCTCTGAATGAAAAAGATACTACGGTTCGGATCGATGCCCGATGCCAACAGCAACATCACCAGTTTTTTCGTCAAGCCGCGGAATTGCTCACTGTTGTACGGAATCGTCATCGCGTGTAAATCGACAACGCAATATATTGCGTCGCACTTATCCTGTTCATCTACCCAACGACGAACCGCGCCAAGATAATTTCCAATATGCATTTCACCGGTGGGCTTAATACCCGAAAACACGCGATACATAACTTGATTACTCCTATTCCCACTTATGGAAAATAAAAAATGCCGCTATTAATAAGAAAACGAACCCGACAATGATATTCCACCGAATTGGTTCCTGCAAGTACCACATTGAGAAAAATACGAATACCGTCAGCGTAATGACTTCCTGTATCGTTTTCAGTTGCGATGCCGTGTAGTACCCATAGCCAATCCGGTTCGCGGGTACCTGCAAGGTGTACTCAATAGCGCGATTCCCCAACTCACAAGAATCGCCGCGACCAGCGGCGACGATTTGTACTTGAGGTGACCGTACCACGCAAAGGTCATAAAGACATTGGAGCCGATTAAAAGCAGTACCGGCACCCATTTTTGAACAAACATATTGCCCGAAGTAAGCTAATTTCGGTCTTCAGCTATGAAAACCATCAATTAATCAAACGGAAGATACTCCAATCCGGTAAATTCCGCCACTAATTCGCGGGTCGCTTTTCCCTGCCAAAGCGTTATTCCGCTCCGCACGGTGCTGGAACACTCATGCGCCGCATGAATCCCCTTCTCCGCTACGCACAGGAAGATATCACCCAACAGGTTTGTCAGTAAATGCGAAGCGGTACGCCCCACCGCCGCGGGAAGATTGGGGACACAAAGATGGGTTACATTTTCCTTCACATACACCGGATCGCGTAACGACGTCGGACGCGCCGTTTCCAATGAACCACCCTGATCGATTGCCAAGTCCACAACCACACTTCGGGGTTTCATGGATCGAATCATGTCAAGCGTTACGACATGCGGCGCGGGCGTGTCTTCAAGGTGGACTGCGCTGATTAGGACATCCACGAATTGACAAACTCGCGTAAGATTGTCGGGTACCGCTACCATTGTCTCAAGGTGTGCATACAGCGAATCCGGCAGCGAGCGAAGACGATACGGAAACCGGTCGAGTAACAATACCCTCGCTCCAGCGCCAATAGCGGCACGGGTAGCAGAAATTCCCGCCGCTCCGGCACCGATGATGGCAACTTGAGCGCCGGGCACGGATGGCAAGGAGGGCATGAGAATGCCGCGCCCACCATACTGAGTTTGTAGAAATGTCCCCGCTTTTTGTACCGCCAGTCGCCCACCGATTTCACTCATTGCCTGTCGAACCGGATGGTCGCCTTCCCCATCCATGATCGATTCGAGCGCGAGTGCGCTTATTCGCCGCTTTGCCAGTTCCAACACCGACGCCTTTGGCATCGCGGTAATCAACAAAAAGCAAATTAGAAGCTGGTCTTCCTGAAGAATCTCAATCTCTTCCTTCGAGGGGGGAAGTACTTTTGCGACAATTTCAGCACGGGCCGTTGCTTCGGCGGCGGAATATGCGATTTGTCCCCCTTTTGCGACATAATCGGCATCTTTCCACCCCGCACGTTCTCCGGCACCGCTTTGCACATATACGCGATGGCCAGCGGAAACCAGCGCTCCCACACCATTCGGATTCAGGAGCACCCGCGATTCTTCCGGGTAGCTTTCTTTCAGTAATGCAATATCCATAATCAAAGTCCGTTGTTCGTTGTTCAAATATAGTGAAATTTGGTGTTCGGTATCGGAAAACGGGTTTTAGTCGAAAGTTATCTGTTCCGATTCTGCTCCCATGGCAAACACCGATTACTTATAGTTCAATGACGTCACCGCCGAACAGTTTTTCCTGTATCTCACCCATCGTTACAATTTTTCCGACGGCAAGTTGGTCGGAAATATTATAATACTCGCAACAAGTTTTGCATGCCACCAGTGTAACTTCATCCTTCGCCATAAGTTGCAACGGTTCCAATACCGGTGAGTCGGGTAGCAGCATCTTTACCCCCTCATGGAGAAAACAGACCACGTCCGGTGCAAGGATAGATTCTGAAAGGGTGCGCCAAAAATTAACAAATAATTTCTTACCCAATTCATCATCTTGACCGAAATACGTGTGCGTTACTAAAATTACTTTATGGCTCATTTTGCCTCCTTGTTGTAACTCTCAATTGTTCTTTTCGCTTTTAACAGTCAGGGCGATTCCAGTATTGTATTCTGTGGGTGTAAAATTAAACCGGTGAGTAAACTTACTGCTATCAAACAGATACTCGTCGCTGTTTTGATAACCCATTTCGATTGTTTCTTTGATGACGGTTTGGAACAAACCCCCCAATTTTAATTGCCACATTGGAAGTGTGGTGAATCGTGCCGCGACTCCAAGGACTGCGGCAACATGTTCGATAAACTCTTTACCGGTAAGGGCGTCGGCATGGGTGGGTAAATGCCAGATTTGGTTAAACGCATCGTTCGTTTGGCCAAGTAATGCCGTTGCCTGACCAGCGTCGGGCGTAAAGGTCAGCGAATGTTTTACGTTCGCGTTGAGTAACCATTGGGCCTTCTTACCCTTAATCAAATTGTCGATTACCAGCATATTCGGTACGCTGTTTTTATTAAATGGCCCATAGAAATCCACTGCACGGGCAATCAGCGCTTTCAACTTTCCTTTTTCGACCTCATCCATTAACATCCGTACGATTTTGGCTCGGACTTCCCCTTTTTTGCTGCAAGGATGAACAGGCGTTGTTTCAGTCATCCACCCCTTTACTTTGCCGTATGCATAAACATTGTCGAAGAAAACGAGTTTCGCTTCGTTGGCTTCGCAAGCAAGAATCGTACTCTGCATTATGCGTGGCCACTCTTCCTGCCAAACACTCAATTTGTAAATTAACCCGACCGTCAGATATACAACTTCGGAGCCGGTGACTGCTTTCATTACCTGTTCGGGATCAAGAAGATTCGCAGAAGACAATTCATCTGATGGGTTGTATTTTTGCGGATTTCGTGCAACCAATCGTACCTGTTTACCAGCAACACTCAGTGCAAGTGCCGTTTCCCGGCCAATTACCCCGCTGGAACCCAAAATTGTATGTGTTACTCTATCGCTCATTTATGCTTTACTTTTTCGCCCACAATCCAAGTGGTGTACCTTCCGGTGTCGAGAGAATCGCAATTACTCCGGCATCGTGTGGAAGTTCTTCGTACTCGAGATGAATGATTGCACCAAGATCTTTCGCTTTTGCCACACTTGCTTTAATATCTTCCACTTCGATATAAACCATTGTCTTGGTTCCGTCGCGCATCTTTGAATCAAGGCCGCCGCCCGCCTCGCCGTTCGACCACGTAAAGTAGTTATCCATGAACGGTTCAATTTTCCAATCGAATAAATCGTAAAAAAACTTTGATGAAGATTTTAAATCATTCGCTGCGAATTCCGTGTGAACTACGCCGTGCATGATTTCTCCTTTCGTAAATGTTACTACTGAGTAATTAACGAACGAAGCGCCATAAGGTTTTTTTCATACCCATCTTCCGCTGACGGTGTTTCCAAAATTCCCGGTACGTCGGCGAACCGAGGGTCATTCACTAAATGTCGAAACGGCTCTAACCCAAGCGTACCGTATCCAATATCTTCGTGACGATCCACCCGGCTCCCGAATGCTTTTTTCGAATCATTCAGGTGGAATGCTTTCAGGTGTTCGAGACCGATAATACGGTCGAATTCCGCCATTACTTCATCATATTTATTCACTGTATCATATCCAGCACTATAGGTATGACAAGTATCGAGGCAGATACCAATTCGTTCCGGTGCTTTTACGTTACTGCGTATGTAAGCAAGATGTTCGAATTTATAACCGAGATTGGTTCCCTGTCCCGCCGTCGTTTCGAGCAGTGTCAACGTTTTATAGCCCGGTAGTGCGGCATGAATTTCATCGAATGATATCACCATTTCTGCCAATCCCCACTCTTCGCCGTTTTTTAAGTGGGAACCGGGGTGCGTGACAAGAAAGGGTATTCCCAACGTTTCACAACGTTCGATTTCGTCGATGAATGCGGTGACCGATTTTTTCCTGTTTTCTTCGACCGGTGCGCACAAATTGATGAGATAACTATCATGTGAAGTAGTATGAGTGGGACTAATTCCCAACTCGGCGAGTTTTTCCTTCCACCCGCGGACGTTGGCGTCACCAAGCGGTTTCCCCACCCACTGGTTCTGGTTCTTCGTGAATATCTGGATTGCTTTGCAAGTAAGCGAGTGTGCTAACGGTGGCGCTTTATCTACTCCACCAGCCGTCGATACGTGTGCCCCTAAGACCATATCATCCCTTTATACTTAAACAGATAGAGTGTCTGACTCTGGTCAATATCGAACGAGAAATCCCTGCGAGCAAGTGATATTGGTCGTTCCCGTAAAATTTTGGCGGTATATTACGTGAAATCAACCACCTCTACCCGGAGTTTGTATGAACCGTAGTATTCGCATTCTTTGCATCTGTATCCTTCCCCTCTTCGTATCGACTGTGTTTGCTGAACCGGATATACTCGACAGTTGTTTTTCACAATTGGGAATGACGCGCGAGCAATTTCGCGTCGATCCTGAAATGCTGATGGTTCGTACCGGTACTGCATATAAACTTCCGGTATTCGAACAATGGTTTGCCCATCCATTGAAAATACCGACATGGGAACAGAATTGGCGTACTGCTCTTCTCGCCAATACCGGCAATGCCCACGGATTATTTAGTAGCGGCGCCTCAATTCTTTCCATGGTTACCAGACGCGATTTGATTGCTCCGACACCACTCGACAAGTCGATGGAAAAAGCGAAAGAGAAAAATGCACTAAAAAATGCCATACTTGCGCTCGACCCGAGGGCGAAAATTCCGGGTACCGATTCGATACCCGAGCTTGCGCAACGTTCCGCAACCATACTTCTTCTTGCAACCAAAACCGCACTCGATTTTCGTGAACTCGCACTTCGCGCCGTTCCCCACGATTCACTACCATCTTTGTATAAAGAGTTAATTGAGCCGATGGAGAAACCACAAAAACCTGGTGATTCTACCCAAGCCGAAGAACCGTTCCCGGAAAGTTTGTGGAAGTGGTATAGTCAAACCGATTTGCTTGGTAAAATCGACTACACGTTGTTAAATGCCGGTGGTGACGATTTAAGTAATGCGTTCGATGCCGCATCGCGTATGCTCGATTCAATTCCGCATAACGAAAACTATTACTGGACATGTAAGACAAAATTTGGAACAATCATTCTCTCCGGTGGGACAAATAATCGTTATGATGATAAGGGACATTACCTGATGATACTCGATACCGGCGGTGATGATGTGTACACATCGGGCGGTTCGACCGGTGGCGCAAATTATCCGGTAGGGCTTCTTATCGACACCGATGGAAACGATCAATATATTTCGCGAAACGGCGAACCAAATTTCGGATGTGGCGTGTTAGGATATGGAATGCTTACTGATTTGCGTGGCGATGACCAGTACGAATCGAGTGGGTGCTATGCGGAAGGGTGTGGCGTTGCAGGAATTGGTTTGCTTCTCGACCGTGCCGGTAACGACACCTATCGTGCATTCGAAAGTTCACAAGGGTTTGGGTTTTTCGGTGTCGGCATCCTTGCGGATAGCTTGGGAAACGATAAATACAGCGCGTATATGGAATGTCAGGGATGCGGTATGACGCTTGGGTTTGGACTACTGGTAGACGGTGCCGGGAACGACCGTTACATCGCCGAAGACGATACGATTTTATTTCCCGGACAGCAAAGCGACAAACACAACACCAGTCTATCGCAAGGCGCCGGATTTGGGTTACGCCGTGATTATGTCGATGCCCATTCCTTCGCCGGTGGCGTGGGAATCCTGATGGATGGTGCCGGAAACGATTATTATTCCGGTGGCATTTTTGCACAGTCGATTGGCTATTGGTACGGTATTGGGGTGCTGGATGACCGGAGCGGCGATGACGTGTATAAAGCCGCTTTTTATGCACAGTCGGCGACGGCACACATGGGAATCAGTTATTTCGTCGATGGTGGCGGCTCTGATTCACTCACGACGACTATCGCAATGGGTGCCTGTTGTCCGCACGATTTTTCGGAAAGCATTTTTCTTAAAGAGGGTGGTAAGAGTATCTATTCCGGGGTTGGTAATTCACTTTGCACCAGCATGAACAGCAGTATGGCATTATTTGTTGATTACGGATCGAACAATGTATACGCAACCAATAACGGTTTTGCCGATTGCATCAACTATTCCAACACCGGACTACGCGCCGAAACTCCGACCGTTGCGGTTTTCCTGTCATTAGGGGGTAATAATAAATATCCCGAAGGGAAAATGCACGGTGACTCGACGAAAATATTTCAACCGAAAGCGCCGTTACCAATATTGAAGGGAATCGCTATCGACAAAGTTGGTGGAAAAATAAAGTGGGAATAAATTGTCTGAAGCAAAATTATAAAGTTTTCAGGAGGCGATATGACAAATAATGGCGAAATCTTTATCGTCTGGGGTAGAAACTCGAACTTAGCAACCCAAGTAGAAAAAGAGCTAAGCGAACGCGGTTACTTTGTTGCGATTGGTGGAAGCGAAGAAAATCCAAGAAACATAGATTTTTATTTGGGTGCGCAGTTGCGTAAACAAATGGATCGCGCTTCGAGTGCGATTATTTTGGTGCAATGGCCTTATGAGGGTACCACTTTAAAGAATAAAAAACACATTGAGTTTCGAGCCAATTTAATGTTTGAGTGGGGGTATTTATCGAATCGAATTCACCCAACTAAGTTGTTCGTCTTCTTGATTGGAATTGATAAATCACAACTGCCAACCGATCTCTTAGGTTCATGGGCATATGAGGTACCATATGATGCCATTGATATTGCAAAATTCGTTGCACAAAAATATACAGAAAATGAAAAGCAACGGATAATCCGACCAGAGGACGCCTATAACGACTGGGTTTCATGGAAAAAAAATATACAAGACCAAATTGAAGGTCATTCCGCGTTAGAAATTGAAATTCTTGCGTTTGCTTTGGTACATAGTATACAACCGGCATATTACTTTGACGATTTATCATCCCTTGAAAAATTAATCAATCGGATTTCAGCGGATGGTATTAAACAAAAGAACCTGCAACTTGCAAAACAAGCCGTAATCGGTGCTCTTCTGTACTATAAACTAACTCCTGACTCCGGAGCAAAACCGACTCGTGGCGAATTGATCGAATTAGAGTCTTTATTAAAAGACTTTTCTCGTGTGAGCAATGAAAACGACACAACTCGACGTTGGATTTATATTGCGGCTCTGGATTTCTTAGGTTTATGTCATCGACGATTATCGGAGGCAGAAGGAATCAAGAATCCATTGACTGAATTACTTATCGCCGAAAACACTTTAACAAAAGGTTTGCAACTCTTAGATCTCTTTGGGGAAAAAGAACATGATCATGTTTGGTTATTATGGAGGGGTTATTTAACCAGAAACCTTGGACGTGTTTTATTTAGCTTAAATAAGATTGAAGAAGCTAAGGCCATGCTTCTACTTGCTAAAACAATACGAGAAAGAACCTTCGCTAAGATTTTCCCGGGAGAATTCGACAAGAAAGTAAAAGATGCTTTGATGCTTGAGGTTATACTCGCAGACGTGGATTTGATGAAAATGGATTGTATTCCAATTGATTTTGAAAAGACCATCGCTATGTTGGAACGCTATAAACCTACAAGTACTTTTAATATTTGGAATAAGACATTTACCCAAGCGATAGGTGCGGCAAGATTGTTGAATGAGGAGAATTCTATTAAAGAACTCGAGCGGATTAACCCCCTGAAGGAATCACTAAAAAGTTGATCAATATTTTATCATTTACTTTAACGCCGCCCTCACCGCGAGTAACAATTCTTTCGAGCCAAACGGTTTGGGTAGAAACGGAACAATCCGTTCTTTTAATGTTTCATCCGACGCTTCATTCGTGTAACCGGACATAAAGAGCACTTTCATTTCCGGATATTTTTCACGCACGTTTTTCACTAATGCGGGGCCGCCAAGATATGGCATAACAACATCGGTTAATATCAAATGCAGTGCGTTACCGTGTTGTTCAACAACTAGTTCAGCTTCTTTACCGTTACCCGCGGTTAAAATATTGTAACCGTGCAATCGAAGTATCTGCTCGGTCATCAACCGTATCGCCGATTCATCTTCCACCAACAGGATTGTTTCAGTACCGCCAATATTTTCTTCTTTGAGTGATTTCGGTTTTACGTGTGCTTTTTCATCTACCGCAGGCAGGTATACCTTCATGGTCGTACCATTTCCCGCTTCGGTTTCGACTTTCATATAGCCGCCCGATTGCATCACGATTCCATGTGCGGTTGAGAGGCCAAGCCCGGTTCCTTTACCCACCGATTTCGTAGTATAAAACGGATCGAATATCCGCTGTTTAATCTGATCGGTCATCCCTGTGCCGGTATCGACGACGGCAAGCATACAATATTTTCCAACGGGGAGTTTCGATCCATCTTGCCACATCTCTTCGGTGCAATTTACATACGCAGTCTCTACGGTTATTTTACCGCCGTCCGGTATCGCATCCCGAGAATTCACCACAAGATTCATTAAAACTTGCTCAAGTTGACCGGTATCGATTAGAACATTCGGAATATCTGCGGCGAGATTATATTCGATTTCCACATCCTCGCTAACTAATCTACGCAACATTTTTGTCATTGCGCTCACGACAGAGTTTATGTTAACTACTTCGGGTAATTGTGGTTGACGTTTACTGAATGCAAGTAATTGGCGGGTGAGCGACGTTCCTCTGACGACCATTTCAAGTATGAGCGATAAACCGTCCTGCATCAGATCTTTTGTATGCAGCTTTTCCGATATCATTTCGGCATTACCGTGAATTACCGTTAAAATATTGTTGAAGTCATGCGCTACACCTCCCGCCAAACGACCGATTGCTTCCATTTTTTGCGATTGGTTTAGCTGTGACTCTAACATTTTTTCGCGGGTAACGTTACGTTTTACCGCAATGTAATTCACTATTTTACCGCTGCCATCGCGAACCGGAGAAATAGTTACCTTCTCTTCATACAGCGAGCCATCTTTACGTTTATTGATAAGATGTCCGCGCCAAACCCGACCTTGACTTAGTTCCTTCCAAAGTTGTTTATAGAAAAATTTGTCGTGTTTGCCGCTTTGTAAAAATCGCGGGTTCTTACCGAGTGACTCCGCCCGCGTGTAACCGGTGACTTCTTCAAAGGCGGGGTTGACATATTGTATCGCCCCTTTTACATCGGTAATCATCACCTCTTCCGACGACTGCTCGATGGCGGTGGCAAGGCGATTGCGTTCTTCTTCGTATTCGAACCGTTCGGAAATATCAATTATGGAACCCAGAATTGCCGGTTTGCCTCCCCACATAATTCCGCGAGCCATAATTTCTACATAAACAATGTGTCCATCTTTGTGCATCAAACGAAGATTGTACCGCGACGTAACGTTTTCACCGGCTAACCGCCGCTGGATATAATTCAAAGCCATGATTTGATCATCGGAATGAATCAAATCTTTGATCGAGTGATCTGTATTCGCGATATCTATATTGGTGTATCCAAGTATATTTGTCGCAGCAGGATTTACAAAAACCAATTTTCCGTCTTGAATGATATACATCCCGGCGAGTGAATTCTCGATGATGGCACGAAAATTTGTTTCACTTTCCTGTAGTTTCCGTTCCGACTCTTTTAGTTCGGTGATGTCAAGCATAATGCCGGTTATTCGAATCGGACTGCCCTTCTCGTCCCGTTCCTGTGCCTTTCCCCGATGCAACACCCACACCCATTCGCCCGTTTTTTTGCGCATGCGCGCTTCACATTCGAAATAAGGGCTATTCCCTTCGAAGTGCAATTCGGAAGCTCTCATTACGTTTGGTAAATCTTCGGGATGGAAGGCAGTTTTCCAAAAATCTGGAGGTAAGGTGTCTTCGTCGGTATATCCTAATAATTGTCGCCAACCGGTGCTATAGAAAGAATCACCCGTATCTATCCGTGCTTCCCAATAACCCGCACGGGTGCCTTCGAGCAGAAGTGACAATCGCTCTTTATCAAAATGCGTAGCAGTATTTTTCATAGAATATCCGGCGTGTAGTTGATCATGTCGCAAATTTATACTTGAAATAATCACCCTGCTAAAAAAAGAGCATACGTCGTCAACGGCAGGATGTATACAATGTCACAGCTCTTCGATAGTTTGATACGAGAATCTTTACATTATTAATAAATACGAGGTGGCATATGGGTAAGAGTATAAGAAGTATTGTTGTTATAAATATTTTTAGCTGATTGGTGGTACATATTGATTAAAAGTAAAATCTATTCGAAACCAATTTCATCCAAGGAGGGCATAGATTTCAGTGCAGGTCGAAGGGTTCCGAGTCGCAATTGGGTGAGGAGATTCGTAGCGGAAATCGCAAGAGGGGTACCGGAGGCAGATTTTTTGACTTGTTCCCACTCGGAAATCGCAGAAGCGGAATCACCGGCAAGAAAATCACGTGCCCCTTTTTGTAATTGCACCCGCCACAGATTCCGCTGTGCCGGTTCATACGATGGGTTACGCTCAAGTGCAGTCCGGAAGCAGTATGCCGCGCTGTCGAGTTCGCCAAGCTGGGCATAGACGCCGCCAACATTGTACAGAACTGTCGCAATATCGACGCGGAACGGCGTATTCAACGAAGCAAAAACTTCACCATCGGCGTAACTTTTTGCGGCGGCAAAATCACCCCTGCGAATCGCAAGACGTGCGAGTTCATTGCGGATTCCGGGATATGTTTGGTTCACCGCCAACGCTTCGGAAAACCAGCGTTCCGCTTCATCGTACCGCTTCTCATTGCGGAAGGAAAGCGCAAGTTGCATCATGCCGTAGGTTCCACCATCACCGCCGTAACCAATCCAGTCCACACCAAGTATCGCCCACACCATCAGCACCGCCATTGCGGGAATCGCCGCTTGTTTCCATTGCTTCCGACGACGCCAAATCGTCAACAGCGTGACCGCCGCAAAGGGAATGACCAGAGGTGCGAGCGGAAGCCGGTAGCGCATATTCACGAAAAAGAGAATCACGCCGATAGCAAGCCCGACCAGCGCAATCCAGATACCTTGCTCGACGGCACGGTGCGATTTTTCGACCGGTGTCACTGCTGGATGATTGCCGCGCAACACAATACCGACCAGCCCCAGCGGCAGGATAATCCACCACCCGCACCACAACGCGGCACGTGCCCACGGGTACGCCATCGCCAGTACATAGGGATCGAACGTGTTCGGAATCTCGGTCGGCATGGTCAGACAGAGAAACTTCTGCAGCAACAGGCGCGCCTCTTTTCCGGGATTTTCCACCATGAATGTCAGTGCTTTATCACGGTAGAATTTGTCAAGCTCGTGCCAACTAACATTGTGTCCGCGTTGCCGGCTGAGGTCCTGTTGAAGCTCTTCAAACCGCCATGCCGGGCCAAAACCGGGCATTATCGCAGAGAAGCCATCCGCCGACGGATTATTGCCGATATAAAGATTGACGCCACCCTGCAGGGAGAGCATCGGTTCACCGAACCGTACGCCCTGATACACAACCGTTGCAAGCGGAAGTATCATGGTCGCCACTACCGCAATTATGGTCGAGCGCCAATTTATTTTTTTGCCCGTTACCTGTTCCCCGTTCCCTGTGCTGCCACCGGCGCTGCCGACCCTACCTACGGCGTGCCAGAGGCCCGGTGCGGCAAACAACGCAGTCGGCCATGTGAGTCCTGCGAGACCCAATGATAGACCGCTGAATGCCGGTTTTATCCACTTTATCCACACGGTTTTCGTATTTGATTCGTGGCGTGGCGGGAGTGCGAACAGGAACGCGAGAAGTAAGAAGAAAATCACCCAAACCGGTGCGAGGATATCCGCTTCGTGGATCCAGAACATACCGTAGGAAGCGGCGAGGATACCGGTGACACGCCCGGTTTGTTCATCGAACAGGCGCGCGGTCAGCCGGTAGAGTAACACGACGTTGGCGGCACCGACCGCGGCTTGCAATAGGCGTATCCAGAGTAAGTCGGAACCGGCGATGGCATACACAACGGCGATGATGTAGGGATAGAGCGGGGTGCGTTCGAAGACGGCGCGGGGTATCCATTCCCCGGCGGCAATGCGGGTCGCCATTTCGTGGTAGGTGAGTGCATCGACCAGCGGCGTCGTCCAGAATGGCGTCTTCACCATTCCAATCAGCCAGCCGCAACGCACGAGAAGCGCCCCAAGGAACAACCCCTCGGGAAATGTGATGCGACGGTGGTTTGTGATGGGTTCGTCTGCGTTCATAGATTGCATTTCTACTCAACGCAAGATTGCACAACCGGAAGAGAAAAGCAAATGCGGCTTGGGAACAGCCACAGATAAGGAACACGATGTCTTTATTCAGCCGGCCAAAAGTACCGGAACTCGATGCAGTAACGCTTCACGGCAAGATGAAAGGTGAGAAACCGCCGCGCCTGTTGGATGTGCGTGAACCGGATGAACACGCCGAGGGCATCATTCCCGGTGCAATTAAGATTCCGATGCGGTTGTTGGGTGCGAAGTTGATTAGTGTCGCACCGGATAAAAATGAAGAGATTGTCGTGTATTGCCGGTCGGGAAACCGCTCACTGTATTCGACGCAACAGCTGCTGGATGCGGGCTACAAGAATGTTAGCTCACTGCACGGCGGAATTATTGCGTGGTATAGGCAGGGGTACGAGATAGGCGGGTAACGGGTAACAGGGAACGGGGAATGGGAAAGGATGAAAAAAGTGCATGGTGGGTGGTGGGTGGTTGGTAGTAGGTAAAAATGCGGGGTAGGGGCGGGTCACTGTGCCCGCCCGTGGGTCATGGGAAAGACAAAGGAAAAGAACAGGCGGGACGCCTATACCACCCAAAGATTTGAATCGCAATAAGGGAAAAAAGGTTTACAAGTAGTCTAACGAGTCGTCTAACGAAGTGTCTAACAGGGAATGACTGAAAGTGACTTCAAAACGAAACCGGTAGCTTTGGTATGACAATAGTTGTCGATTCGAAAATTGATGTCATTTCGTAAACAGTTGGTCTTATTTGTTCGATAGAAAAATCTATTATCGAATCATTTTTTGAATAAATGATGGTGGTGCAAAAACAATTCCGATTCTAACTTCATTGTGTGTATATTATTTCTGATACGCTGACAACTTCGATTCTCCTTACCCGGAGCCACCATGATTTACCGCAAATCGCTTCTTTCCCTCTTCACCTTTCTTCTTGTATCGGTCTCTTTTTCTTTACCCCACAACCGACCTACCACCCAACACCCATTCTTCTTCACCGAGAATAAAGGGCAGTGGGACTCCCGTGTCCTTTACAAATGCAATGCGCGAAATGGTATGACGTGGTTCCTCGAACGTGATGGTATCTCTCTGCTCACGATGAAAGAGGACCGGACGAAAGCCCCTATCGTTGACCCCTCCGAACGAGACTTACCGGAGATGATGAGAAGGCATCCGGTACGGTATACGATGAAGAGTCATGCGTTGAAGTTTAAGTTTGAGGGAACGGGGAACAGGGAACAGGCAACGGGTAGGGGCGGGTCACCGTGCCCGCCCGCGGGCGTATCGCCATACGCCCCTACGGTGGAAGCGACGGGCGAGCTCGGATGGCACAACAACTATTTCTTGGGTAACGACTCTACCAAATGGGCACCGAATTGCCGGAACTATACGAATATTGTATATCGTGACGTATGGGATGGAATAGATATTGAGTGGTATGAAGAGAATGGAAAACTCGAGTTTGATTTTGTTGTGCAACCCGGTGCGGATCCGAGTCAGATAAGGATGAGTTGCGAGGGGTTAACGGGAGAAATGTCGTTAGATGGATTTGGGATTCAGGATTCGGGATTCG
>CAZPUW010000022.1:0-15861 GCA_964589795.1 uncultured bacterium | reverse complement strand
GACGGTGGATGACATGTGCTATTTCGCGGGTTTTGCCCGGAGCGGGCAGCGGAAAATGTCGGATAGACTTCCAGACAAGGCGGCCGGCCGGACGATAATTTCGCAAAGTGACGGCGATGGGCTGAAGTTCGGTGATCGCCTCTCGCATCCTGGCGATCTCTGGCTGAAGCCTGTCGCTCCCTTGGAGGTAACGGCAGTTCTTGCCGATCGCTTCGTTGCGGGAAAAACCTGTGATGGTCTCGAAGGCGATTTATCTGTTTCTCCATCCACCATCCACCATCCACCATCCACCGGCGCAGAATTGCGCCTACCGACATCGTTAGGTGAATTACGAACGGCCCTGCCACAAGTGTATCAAATCTCTGCTGGTGGTTCGAGAAGTGAAGTCGATGCGAAATTCGAAATCACCAACAAAAACGAATTTGGCATTACCCTACCGAATGGATATCAGAAAGAACATACACTACGGATTGATCCACTGATTTACAGCACTTTTATCGGAGGTTCAGGAAATGATGGTGCAGAAGGTGCATGTAACGACGGAAATGGCGGTATCTATTTAGTGGGGAGCACCGGAAGCATTGATTTCCCTATTACACCTGGCGTAATTCAAACCTCAAATTCTGGAAATTCGGATTGTTTTGTGACTCATCTGAACAATGATGGTTCTCAATTACTTTACAGTACTTACTTGGGTGGTTCTGGCGATGATTATGGATATGGGATTGCATTTGATGGAAACGATGGCGTTTATGTAACAGGCGATGCTTATGACTTTACTTTTCCACATACTACCATTTTTGGACCGTTGGGTTGGGGTGCCGATTGTTTTGTGACACACCTGAATAATATTGGTTCTGAGATGCTTTATAGCGTACTTATTGGCGGTTCCAATGATGACCAAGGGTGGGCTATTGACAACGACGGTAATGGTGGTGTAATTGTATCGGGTTTTACTTGCAGCACGGACTATCCAACTTCAAGCAACGCATTCGACCGCACTTATAACGGTGATGTCGGTACGTTTGGCGACTGCTTTATATCACGCTTGAACAATTCAGGAACAGAAATTGTTTATAGCACCTATCTTGGCGGGTCAGGTGATGAAAGAGGGTTTGCGATAGTGAGCGATAGTGACGGTGGTGCTTTCGTAACTGGTTGGACATCGAGTACTAATTTCCCGACTACGGTTGGAGCGTTTGATACGTCATTTAACGGTAGTGAAGATTGCTTTATTACTCATCTCAACGGCACAGGTTCTCAATTGATTTATAGTACCCTTGTGGGTGGATTGGGCGAAGATGATGGACGAGGAATAATTAGAATCGAAAATGGGGAAGTATTCGTCGTTGGCGTAACTACAAGTACAAACTTTCCGACTACAGTCACCGCATTCGATACTTTATACAATGGTTCTATGGATTGCTTTATCACACGTCTTAATAGTACAGGTTCACAATTAATGTATAGTACATTTATTGGTGGTTCTGGAAATGATGGTTCGACAAGTATCGTCGACGGTGGAAATAACAGTGTCGTTATTGGAGGCGCAACTTCCAGTAGTAACTTCCCTGTGACTTCCGGAGCATACGATACAATCTATCAAGGTGGTGGTACTTATGGTTATGATGGTTTTATTTCAAGACTCAATCTCAATAATAATCAATTATCCTATAGTACATTTCTCAATGGGACAAACACAGACTATGTAATTGGCTTAGTAAGTGAAGGTATTGGAAGTGTCGTTGCAGTAGGTACTACATTTAGTAGTAATTTTCCCATTACATCAGGTACATACGACACTTCTTACAATGGTGGTGCAGATTGTTTCGTTTCTCGACTGGACTTAGTTACAGATACTTCCAGTGTTGTTACAATCCGAAATACGATTCCCAACAAATATTCATTGAATCAAAATTACCCCAACCCATTCAATTCTTCCACCACCATATCCTACTCTCTTCCCAAATCCGGTATCACAAATTGGAGCTCTTCGATTTATTGGGGAGAAGAATTTCTACCCTCATCAACACATCGCAGAGTGCGGGTGTCCATCATGTTCGATTCGATGGGAAGAATCTGGCAACGGGCGAGTATTTTTACCGGTTGTCGGCGGGGAAATTTCAGGATACAAAGAAATTGTTGCTCCTCAAGTAACGGATTTTTTTTGTCATTGCGAGGAACGAAACGTAGGAACGCCAAGGGCTTCCGAAGTGTAGTGACGTGGCAACCTTCTTGTATCTTTCCGTAGGACAGAATTCATTCTGTCCATTGAATGTTTCCTTTTCTTGTATCTTATCTTTTATCATTTCGTAGGACAGGCACTCTTGCCTGTCCTTTTGATTCGCGAGGACTGTAGCGACCTTTTGCTTTTATCTTTTTCTTGCATCTTTTTCCACCCACCACCCACCACCCACTACCTACTACCCACCGTCTTTTCCCATTCCCTATCCCCCGTTATGTTATTTTACTATATTGTTTACTATTGTACATATTCGCGTTGTTCACAATATCTACAATCGCCTCGATTCCGGTTCAAGTTACCGGGTTCCTTAACGGCTGGTACGGTTCGGCATTGTTTGTGGAATGAAAGGAACTTTTATGACTTACGGTCGTCGGTTACTCATGGCTCTCCTTGCCGCGTTGTTGCTTAGCATCGTTATTTTCGGTTGCAGTAAAAAATCGGATTCGAGTAATCCTGTCGCTCCCCCTCCGGTAGGTATCGCGCGGTTTGTGGGGGCGTGGACGCTCTCCGCCCAATCGGAATCACTGCCCGGCATTGCCGCATGGCAGAGCGAATTGACCCACGGCGGTACGTTGACCTTTCAATCAAACGGCGACTGGACCTACACCAAATCCGATAGCACCGGCTCAATCTATGCGGCAGGTACGGCGATGCTCACCGGCGATACGCTTTTAGTCACCTATGACACCACTTCACCGGCAGCAGTACACCGCACCCCGGAACCGATGCTGGTAGTGTACAACTCGGACATATTGGAAATCACCACAGTTTACCCCGATTCGATTTATAACCGCATCGAATATTCGATGTATGCGAAACCGGTAACGAATATGAATGTCGCTGTCGGTATCGTGTTGGACACGCTGAATAATCCGGTATCGGGAGCATCGGTAACGTTGATACACAATTCATTGGTATATCGCACTGCGGTGACAGGCGCGAAGGGAATTTTCGGGCTTGATTCGCTGGAAGCGGGTTCATATCACGGACAGGCGGGATTAGTCGGTACCGCGCCCATCGATTCATTTTCAGTGACGACGGGAAATATCGTACTACTTCCTTTGACGCTTCACTAATATGCACAAAAGGTATTCCGAATTGCACGACAACAATTTTTTCCCAACACTTATCCGGTTAAGTTGCGCCGTTTCGTTGATATTGCTAAGCGGTGTAATGATGTCGGTTTTTGCACAGGGGGCGCTCGTACCGCTGGAATCCCCGGCATACCGCTTGCTGGAACGTGCGGAAAACCTTGGACTGCTTGCAACACCACTGCCGCAACTGCGACCGCTTAACCGAACAACCGTAGCGACACACTTGCACGAACTCGACTCGATTAGCATCATCAAACCACTGAGTACCACAGACCGTCGCGAATTGAAAAAACTACTCACCGAATTTTCGTTCGAATTAAACGGCATGATGCCGAAGACAGATGAATCGCGAACGGCGGTTGTTCGTAAAGCCGCATTCAGTTGGCTCCCGAATGCGATGTATGGGAATGGCGACGATTTATTTTCTATACAGGATGATTCGTTTCGGGTTCGGATTAATCCCCGCTTCCGGTATGATGTCGGCAAAAGTCCCGATGCCGCGTGGAACGGCCTTCGCCGGATGGGATTCGGGTGGTCGGCGCAAATGGATTGGGAACATAAACTCTCGGTAAGTTTCCGCTACCTCGACCATTTCGACCATGCGAACACTGCGATACCGAATCACACCCTGCGTGAATGGCAGACGAACGGCATCTCCGATTTTCTCGTTGCGGGCGAAACACCAAGTATTGTTACGCGCAATCCCGACGACCCCGCACAAACCCGAACCAGCGACGAGTATTTGGTCTCGACAACTTCACTCGGCTACCAACTTGGTAAAGTACATATTTTAGTGGGACGTGAACCGGTCGGATGGGGGCCGGGAGAGCGCCAGAAATTAACGCTGGGCGAACAAGTATCCCCGCTTGACCAAATCCGGCTCGACTTCGATTTGTCAAAACATTTACGCTTTGTCTATATCCACGGATGGTTGCGCGCCGACCCCGCCGTTCAGGATACGCTGTACAATCCGAATGATGCCGAGTTGCGATTGCTTGATCGCCCGAAATATGTTGCGGCGCATCGTCTCGAATGGAACCCTTCCCACGTCTTTACGCTCGGTGTATCGGAAGCGGTTATCTATGGCGACCGGGCGCCGGATTTGGCATATCTCGTTCCGGTAAATTTATTTTTCGCATCCGAAGAGAACCGGGGCAACAACGACAATAAAAGTATGACGTTCGATTTCACGGTTCGTCCGGTGCAAGGTGGTTCAGTGTATGGCGGCATCTGGATTGATGACCTGACATTCGGAAAAGTGGGAACGAGTTATTTGCCGAATAAAGTCGGTTACCTTGCCGGTGTTCTTTTCGACGACCCGCTTCACTTGAGCAATACCCGGTTTTATACCGAATATACCCGGATGGATCCGTACGCCGGCGCGCACTATTACGCGATTAACCGGTACGAACATTGGGGACAGCCGCTCGGTCTCGATTTACAGCCGGATGCGGATCAACTTGCGTTGCACGGCGAATGGTCGCCTACCGAAAATTGGCAACTCGCAGTGGAATCGTCTACGATGCGGCATATAGATTCGGCTCGAGTGAATGGATACCATATTACTCCCGGCTCGATTCTGCAAATGTATCCACCCGGGGTCGCGTCGCTCGGCCTGCCGTGGGGTGAGGGGCAAGGGCAGATAATACATACATTCGGGTTAAGTGCGCGGTACGAAGCAATTGAACACTTTTGGCTGGCATTCGGCTGGCAGCAACAACGCTCCAACTTCTTTAATACCCAACCGGAAATGGCTGATAGCTATCTACCCGGCGCGCTACAGCATCGTCCCGGCTTATTCGATTTTGGAAGCAGTACTTTTAAGTATACGAATACGCTATGGACAATGTCCGTTTTGTTTAATCTGGATCGCTAAGGAGGGGATGTTTGATCCGGAAATTTTTTGGCTGGAATAAAAAGATTTGTGCCGCACTACAGGAACATCTTCCGTACCGGAAAAAGCATTTTCGTTTACACTACCTTGACGCGATGCGAGAGTATATCAACTCCTTTCCCGGCGGACGGGTAGTGGATATCGGAGGTGGTGAAGAATGTCCGTTTACCAACTTCCGCGACCCCACGGCGGATGTGAAAATTATCGCCGTCGATATTCTGCCGGAAGCGTTGGAAAAGAATCAGGATGTCGATGAAAAAGTTGTCGCGGACGTCGAAGTAGAACTCCCCTTTCCCGACAGTTCCGTCGATATGGTTACTTCGCGAACAGTATTGGAACATTTGAAAGACAACGATGCTTTTTTTGCGAAGTCCGCTCGCATTCTGAAAGATGGTGGATATTTTATCCATATCTTTCCCACGAAATACGCGCTGTTTTCCATGCTCAACCAACTATTCGGGACAAAATTCGGGCCGAAAGTATTGTTCTTTTTCTTTCCCGAAAACAGCGGTGCCGGTTTTCCCGCATATTATGACAAATGCACATATTCGGGCATGAAAAAATTGCTCGACAAACATGGTTTCGAGATAGTGAACCTCGAATGTATGTTTTACCAGTCATGGTACTTTGCATTCTTCCTGCCGCTTTTTCTCGTCAGTGTTGCGTATGAGTGGTTGATGTACTTATTGGGTGCCAGGGATTTATGTGCATATTTGCTCATCATCGCCCGTAAACGACCGACCCCGAAATAAAGCGACATTGCAACAATCGTCGAGCTTGAGAGCGGTAAACGAACAAATTTGGTAACCAATCGGCCTTTTTACCCCAAAAAGCCGCTTTCATTTCGCAATTCCATATCGTATCTTTTATCACAATCTTCTCTCACCAACTTCCCTCACTGGTTTTACAATGCTCTGGTTAGAATCATACAACCGTAAGAAAACGACTGCCGAAGAGGCGGTCAAAGTCATCAAGAGTGGTGATCGGGTGTACATACACCCCGGTTGCGCCGTTCCCGAAATACTGATTAATGCGATGGTTGCGCGTGCCGAAGAATTGCACGACGTCGAAGTCGTCCACATCCTCAATATGGGCGATGCTCGCTATGCGGCGCCGAAGATGGAAGGGCACTTCCGGCATAACGCGCTCTTCATCGGTACCAACGTCCGCCCCGCGGTAAATGAAGGCCGTGCCGACTGGACGCCGATTTACCTGTCGGAAATCCCGGAATTATTCCGTAATGGCACTCTCCCAATCGATGTGGCGCTCATTCAGGTTTCCCCGCCTGATGAACATGGTTTTTGTTCGTTCGGTCTCGGTGTCGAAGTCACGAAAGCCGGTGCGGAGAGCGCGAAAGTAGTAATTGCGCTGGTCAATCCCCAGATGCCGCGCGCGTTGGGTGATTGCTTTATCCACATCAACAAAATCACCACTATCGTCGAAGCCGATGTTCCGTTGTTCGAATTACCGCAATTTAAACCGGACCCGAACAACAAAGATTACCAGATTGCGCAGAAAATCGGCGCTCACATCGCCGGGCTCATCGAAGATGGCGCGACCCTGCAAATGGGTATCGGAATGATACCGGATGCCGTGTTGAATTTCCTCGAAAGCAAGCGCGATCTTGGCATTCACACCGAAATGTTTTCCGACGGTGTCGTCGAGTTAGTCGAACGCGGCATTATCAACAATGAAAAGAAAACGCTTCATCGCGGGAAAATTGTCGCATCATTCGTACTCGGAAGCAAACGTACCTATGACTTTCTTGATAATAATCCGCTGTGTGAATTTCATCCATCCGATTATGTGAATGATGTATTTATCATCGCGCAAAATGAAAAAATGACGGCAATCAATTCTGCGATTGAAGTTGATTTAACCGGACAGGTGTGTTCGGACAGTATTGGGATGCGGCTCTTCAGCGGCTTCGGCGGACAAGTTGATTTTATTCGCGGTGCGGCGCGTTCGAAACGGGGTAAACCGATTATTGCCCTGCCGAGTACCACCTCGGATTTACGGTACTCGAAAATCAGCGCGCACCTGAAAATCGGAGCCGGTGTCGTAACGAACCGTGCCGATGTCCATTATGTCGTGACCGAATACGGTATTGCCGAACTGCACGGCAAGACGATACGACAGCGGGTACGGGCGTTAATTAATATCGCGCATCCGAATTTTCAGGAAGAGTTGGAACGGTTCGCAGTTGAACGGAAATGGCTGAAGTAACAATTTTAGATGTTGGGTAAATAAAAGGCGCGAGAAATCGCGCTTTTTTCGCAAGACAGACATTCCTGTCTGTTGGCGTATTGCACATTTCCTAATGTGCATCGGGTGGTACAGGTCTCCAGACTTGTATTTATTTTCTTATATGGAGGTTGGACACTCTTGTCCGACACTTGTAGGGGCGGGTTTTAAACCCGCCCGTTCTTTTTTCTTTCCGTAGGGTAGGATTTATTCTGTCCCCCCGAAAGTTTTTTTTTGGGTACCGCAGACCTCCCGGTCTGCATCATTTTCTCTTTTTCTTTCCGTAGGACAGACATTCTTGTCTGTCTTCCCCCCGTTCACGGGGGGAACAAAAGGGGGGTGTCTTTTACCACTACTTGAGCAGCAACAACTTCCTCGTCTCTTGAAAATTCCCCGCCGACAACCGATAGAAATACTCTCCCGATGCGAGATTCTTCCCATCGAATCGAACATGATGTACACCTGCATTTTGCGGTGTGTTGATGAGCGTGGAAATTCTTCTCCCCAATAAATCGAAAAACTCTAACTTTACGATACCGGGTTTGGGAAGAGAGTACTCGATGGTCGTGGAAGAGTTGAACGGGTTAGGATAATTCTGGTTAAGAAAATAAAATGAAGGAACTAGGTTTCTTTCTGAAATAGAAGTAGAATCAATGAGAAAATTTAGATGTGTAACAAATACATCATTTCCTGCACTCCAAGAAGTGTCATAGGCGCTCGGTGTGATTGGGAAATTAGGACCGCCTTGGCCAGTAACAATTACACCACCATTTCCATCGGATACTAAGGCATAACCAACGTCAGTTTGCGAACTACCTAAGTAAGTACTGTAAAGAAGTTGGGACGCTGCGTTATTAAACTTAGCCACGAACGCATCAACACCTCCCCGATTGGTAGTCTGAATCGCACTCGCCGTAACCGGAAAATCATTACTGCTCGTTGCTCCGGTAATTATCACTGAACCTCCACTATCGCAAACAAGTCCATCTACACCCTCATTAGAAGTACCGCCCAAGTACGTACTGTAGATTAAACCCGTACCTTCACTATTCAAACGCGTAATAAAACAATCATCACCCCCGTTATTTATCGAATCATAAGCACCGCTCGTTGTTGGAAAATTAGTACTGGATGTTCCCCCAGCGACAATAACTGTACCATTTCCATCTTTAGTTATGGATTCTCCAGCATCTTCTCCTGAACCCCCAAGATAGGTACTATAAATTAATTGAGAACCAGTACTGTTCAGATGGGTAACAAAACAATCAATCGGTGGCGTTGTACCACCATTAAATGAAGTATCAAAGGCATTTGCTGTTACCGGAAAATCTGAACTTGAAGTATATCCGGTTACAAAAACACCGCCACTATCATCGTGTATTATTGCCAATCCCTCTTCACCTACCGAACCACCTAAAGCAGTACTGTAGATTAAATGTGAACCGGTAGCGTTAATATGGGTAATAAAACAATCCCAAATTCTTAACGTCGTATCGTACGCACCATGTGTAACAGGAAAATTGGTACTACTAGTACTACCTACAACGAATGCACCACCGCTGCCATCGCTACATATCCCGTTTCCGTAATCCATACCTAAACCACCAAGATAAGTGCTATAAAGAAGTTGGGAACCGTCATTATTCAAATGTGAAATAAAACAGTCTGTACCTGAAAAACTGGGACCACCAAATGTTGTGTCGTAAGCACCAGTTGTTACCGGATAAAAGGTGCTATATGTGTCATCTGTGAGAATCACACCTCCGCTTCCATCATTCGTGATGCCATTTGCAATATCACTACCCTCACCACCAAGATAAGTACTATAAAGCAATTGCGAACCTGCACTATTTAAGTGAGAAATAAAGCAATCGTCATTTCCCCCATAACCAGTTTGGATTGCACCGGGTCTGATTGGATAATTTCCACTATTTGTAAATCCGGTTACAATAACGCCTCCATTACTGTCAGCGCAAATGGCTTGTCCCGCTTCGTTCCCTGACCCACCCAAAAAAGTACTATAAATTAGCGGATCTATCCTGAGTGTATGTTCTTTCTGATATCCATTCGGAAGGGTAATACTAAATTCATTTTTGTTTGTGATTTTGAAATTCGCATCGACTTCACTTCGTGAACTACCGGGTGAAATTTGATACACTTGCGGTAACGCCGTCCGCAATTCACCCAACGATGTCGGAAGTTTTAATTCTTTTCCTGTGTTTGATTTGTCATTGCGAGGATCGGACGGCGCAACCGTGTGCGCCGGAAGAGACGTGGCAACCTCAACTTTTTCTTTTTCCCCGAATCCCAAATCCTGAATCCCAAATCCATCTAACGACATCTCTCCCGTCAGACCTTCACAACTCATCCGAATCAGACTCGGATCGGCACCGGGTTGCACAACAAAATCAAATTCTAATTTTCCATTCTCTTCATACCACTCGATATCGATTCCATCCCATACATCGCGATACACAATATTCGTGTAGTTCCGGCAATTTGGTGCCCATTTGGTTGAATCGTTACCCAAGAAATAGTTGTTATGCCAAGCGAGCTCGCCGGACGCTTCTATATCTTGTACTGTAGCAGATTGTTTATTGCTGGCAACTGGTGACTGTAAACTGGCAACCAAAAACTTGAATTTCAAGGCGTGTGATTCCATCGGGTATCGTGCTGGATGCTTTTGCATGCAGACCGGGAGGTCTGCGCTCCCCGGATCCGGCAGCGCCGGCTGCGTTTTATCCTCAACACAAGTCAGTAGTGTCACACCATCACGTTCGAGGAACCATGTCATTCCATTCCGTGCATTGCATTTGTAGAGGACACAGGTGTCCCACTGTCCCTTGTTCTCAGTAAAGAAGAACGGATGAGGTACATTCGTGGTCTTGGCAGAAACGGCAAATGAAACTGATGCGGCAAGGAAAAGGATGCTGGTGAGGGTAATAAGAAGTAGTATTCGATGCTTGTTACTCATAGTATCCGCATTCGTTGAATGAAAACGTGCGAGGTCGGAAAGAAACGTGACATACATAACCTAAACTTACCGATTTAATTTGCCAACATAAAAACTACCATTTAGGAAAATATTCTTCTAATACCCCAAACTCTATGAATCTATCAGCGATATTCAATGCAAACGGGCTCGTTAGGTATTCTTTTTCGGCTGAAAGTAGGCTGTTTACCGCGTTGAGTGCCCTATAATTCCCCTCAGTTGCCCGCTTGCCCTCATTTTCCGTACCTTTAGTCACTCCGTTCTAAAACCATCCGAATGGAACTGCACTTTGTAAGGAGACCTAATGGACATCCGTGGTAAAACCGTATTGGTACTCGGTGGCGCCGGCTTGGTCGGACGCGCCTTTTGCCGCAAACTGTTAAAGAACCACCCAAAGAAAATCGTCATCGGCGGACTGACCGAGACCGAAGCCAAAGAAGGCGTCGCTGTGTTGAAACCTGAAGCCGGTAACTGTGAATTGGTGCCGGTGTGGGGAAACGTATTCGTACGCTGGGAATTCAAAGACCTACGCCGAAGCCCCGACCCCGAACAAGACGAAATTCTGAAAGACCCGAAACGCCGCGCACAATTGATTCGCGACATCCTCGACCCGTTGGATGCGGAAATTCTGACGAATAATACCTTCGTCCGCTTCCTCGACGAGCACAAGCCGGATGCGGTTATCGACTGTATCAACACCGCTACTGGTATCGCGTATCAAGACCTCTATTCGCAATCCGAGCGGCTTCGTACCGAAATCGCCAACCTTCGTTCGGGTGCGAATCCCGATCCCGGCAACCTCGTAACGCTCACTGAATCGATGATTGGTTCGCTGTATGTACCACAATTGGTGCGGCATATTCAAATCATGTTCGAAGCGATGAAACCTACGAAGATGTCGCCGGAAGCGCGCCGCCAGCATAAAGTCACTGCATACATCAAGTGCGGTACAATGGGTACCGGCGGAATGGGACTCAATATTCCTTATACCCATAGCGAAGGGAAACCGTCGCGGGTGTTGATGTCGAAAACATCGGTAGCGGGTGCCCACTCGTTGTTGATGACGCTGATGTCGATAACGCCGGGTGCTCCGATTGTCAAGGAAATTAAACCCGCCGCCGCCATCGCGTGGAAAGATATTCGGTACGACAAGATTTACCGCAAGGGCCGCCCGATTCCAATGGTGGATACGACCCAACCGGAAATCCTTGGTTCGGTATTCGCTCCGGTAAAGCCGAACAGCGCTAAGCCGACCGGTGAGGATTTACAATCGGTAATGATTGATACCGGCGAGAATGGTGTATTCTCGGCGGGAGAATTTGAAGCGATTACCAGTATCGGACAAATGGAATTTATTACACCGGAAGAAATCGCCGATGTGATGGTCGGTGAACTCAGCGGCGGCAATTCCGGTAAGGACGTCGTCGGTGCAATCGATGCGGCGGTGATGGGGCCGACATACCGCGCCGGTGCAATCCGTGAGAAAGCGCTCCGTAAACTTGACGAGCTGGAGAAGAGTAACGATGTCGACAGCGTCGCCTTCGAAATTCTCGGCCCACCACGCTTGAGTAAATTACTATATGAGGCCTACTTCCTGAAGAAGGCATTCGGCACATACGAGGCGGCACTCCATGCCTCACCCGACCAGATGAAAGAATCCGCTGAGAAGATGGTCAAGGAAGATGCAAAACTGCGCGCGCGGATTCTTAGCATCGGTTTGCCAATCCTGTATTCCGATGGTAAGAGCGTCCTTCGTGCCGACAGCGTTGTTATTCCACCCGATCCGGGCAAGAAAAAAGAATTCCCGGTGAATGCCGAACGAGTAGACCAATGGTGTTTTGATGGTTGGATCGATTTGCGCAAAAAGAATTGGGAAATGTGGCACGATCGCTTAAAGAAAATGAAAGCGGAAGCGGAGAGCGATGACGGCAGCGAGAAATCAAGCCGGTTCCATCGTGGTCGTGAATTCTGGTGGCAAGCCGGACCGGGCGGTGGCGAAGTACCCGCACAGATTCGGGTTGGTGCTGTTGCCGGTTGGCTCTTCACCGTCGAAGATGAGGGTGAACGGATAAAGAGATAGATGGGCCATAGACAATAAGAATAGAAAAAGGCGGGAGTAGATTCCCGCCTTTTTTCAAGGACAACACGATGAGTGAAATCGTAATTGTCGAATTACAAAACTCACTGAAACGGAATTAAATCTAATTACCGGCGCTCATTTTGTCGTACAGTTAGAATGGGCTTTGCACAGAAGTTAAAAGAGTTGGTCGTACAGTGGGCGGTAGGAATGAATGCGGTATGGATACAAGCGAATGTGCATATCGCAAATAAGTCGATGCTCGCACTTAACCGTAAGCTTGGATATAAGGACACTTATTTGTTACAAAAGAAAGTATTGTTTTCAACCGCTAATTAAATGGATAAAAAAAGTAGTACACGTAACACATTGTAAGTAGGGCGGGGATTTCCCGCCTTTTGTTCGAAAGGATTTTCAGTGAACACTCAGCCAGCGCTTCTGGTTATCGATGTCCAACAATTGTATTGCACCCCGGAAGCGAAATTATTCATCGACGACTACGAAGACGTAATTGCGAATATCAATCAACTCATTGTCGAGTTTCACCGCCGGCATTTGCCGATTATTTATGTCAAACATTCGTTTCTGTCGGACGGTTCCGACTCGGGCCGGATGTGGAATTTCACCGGCATCGTCAAGCCGAGTGGATTTATCGCGGGAACCCCCGCGGTAGAGTATGCGGATAGTTTGATGTTGGTGTCCGAACGGATAGAAATAACCAAGAACCGTTACTCGTGTTTCAAAGGAACGACATTGAAAACAATGCTCGAGTCATTGCGGGTGGACACAGTTGTGGTAACCGGATTTATGACGAACTTCTGTTGCGAAACCACGACTCGCGAAGCGCACGACCTCGACTATTACGCATTCTTTATCAGCGATGCGACCAGTTGCCCGAAAACCGTAAACGGTGTGAGTCGAAAACACATCAAGGAAGCGGTACATGCGACGATGGGCGCTGGATTCGCGGTAGTAAATTCCACCGACGAATATCTTCATTCATTTCGGCAAACGTTTTAACCCACTCATTTAATTGTTCTTTTCGACGTATTTTCGACTTTAACCAAACCCTACGGGTATTTCTTTGCCAAGTCTTCCGCGAGACGATTCAACGCTTGAACCATTCCGTAAATCGCGCCGTATTCCTTGACAACTTTATCCCGCAATTCAGCGGTATCAAATAACGAACGCATCGTTAATTTGATTTTACTTTTTGTTCGGCGATTCGCGAAGCGCTTGTTCCAAACGCGATAACGTTTGCTGTAACCCTTCTTCAGCACCGTATGTTTTAACGGTATCGTCACGCTCCTTGGCGGTTTCAAACAACATCCGCATCGTCAATTTGGTTTTTCCTTCGATTGTTTCGAAGAGCACCGTAGTACGAAAAATCGGAGTTGGCTTGTGGTCGTATACAATCCTCGTAGGTTTTGCCACTTCGAGATAATAAATCTCATTTCGGTAATTTCTCCCATCCGGCCCGTGCATAGTGAATAGCCACGCGCCTCCCGGTCGCATGTCAAATTTGTGCGTGGTAATGGTGAAACCGAACGGGCCCCACCAGTTCGCCAAGTGGTTTTCCGACATCCACATTTCAAACACCAATTCACACGGTGCATCAAAAACGCGAACCGCCGCTATTTCCCTATTCGCAGTACTTGAATGAATGGTTTTTTCCTGTTCCATTTTTCCCCCTTGAAAACTTACGCTTTCTCGACGACTTCGGCGAGTTTATCCAAACTCTGGTTACCCCCCTCTTCCATTCCGACGAATCCGGCGAACGCCTGTGCGGCTTCGGGTGCTAACGTCAGTACCCGTGAATGCATCACCATTTTCGTTTTTCCATTTTGTTCGATGAACGTGATGGTATAGTATACGTTAATCAACGTTTTCGCGGGTTCGACCCATGCAATATTGAGGATGAGGCGTTCCAGTGGTACAACTTCATGAAACGCACCCGAACTTGGAAAAATCGAACCATCCTGCGCGCGCACGTTTACATGAAGTATTCCCCCGGGTTGCGGATCCAATTCGCAAACAGGAACAGTAAAATTACTGGGACCCCACCATTTCGCGAACATCTTCGGATCCGTCCACGCTTTAAACACCAGCTCACGCGGTGCATTGAAAATACGCGTAAACGTAAACTCAGGATGCTCTTTTGTCCCGCTTACCGTGCTTGTTTTTCCTTCCATGTTTCTTACCCCCTTTTTGTATTTCACGCAGATAATCTTCTAATCGATCAAAACTATCTTCCCAAAATTGACGGAAGTGCGCAATCCATTCGTCGGCCTCTTTAAGCCGTTCCGCATCCAACCGGCAAGGCCGCCATTGCGCCGTTCGTGTTCGCGAAATCAAACCGGCATGTTCCAACACTTTCAGATGTTTGGAAATCGCCGGCAGCGTCATGTTGAACGGTTTCGCAAGTTCATTCACTGTCCGTTCACCGTTGGTGAGCCGTGACAGGATTGCACGCCGGGTTGGATCGGCGAGTGCGGAAAAAGTATTACTAAGATGGTCAGTTGTCATTTGTATTAAACCAATTAGTTAATTAACCTGTCGGTATAATACAAACTAAAATACCGGTTGTCAAGAGTTCGATTAAAATTTTACGAAACTACAGTTTATAAACGAACAAGCGGCATCCAATGCCGCTTGTTTTAATTATTCCGAAGGCGAGTGTTGTCTATTTCAGCAGTGTCATTTTCTTTGTAATCGCACCGCTCGAAGTTTGCAGACGATAGAAATACAAACCGCTGGCTATTGTTTGTCCGGCACTGTTCTTGCCATTCCACCGCACGTCGTAGGTGCCGGTCATCTTCACTTCATCGAGCAATCGAATTACTTCGCGCCCGGTTACATCATAGATAACCAGTTTTACCTTTTCTGCGTTCGGCAGAGTGAATTTGAAATGAGTCGTTGAATTGAACGGATTCGGATAATTTTGTTCGAGCGTGAACAGTTTCGGTACTGGCGCCGAAACCTCGCGCACCGAAACATTATTATCGGTAATTCGCTGGATGTAGAGGTCGTGCTGCGAGTACCAACCCTCTTCAGCCCAACCGAGGATTGCACGTCCGTCCTGCCATGAGATAATCGCACCATCACTGGTTGAAACTCCGGTAGGGATATAATCATCAAGCGACATCTTCGCGACAAACGCTACACCGGATTGCGTACCGGGATTCCATATTTCAGAATGTTCGACTTCGCCACTTTGATTGTAATGGGAAGCAACTAACCCTTGCAAGAAATATGACCACGTAGGAGCAAGGTAGCTTTGAAGTGCATACGAAATGTACTCGCCGCTTGAAGCGT
>CAZPUW010000021.1:0-15881 GCA_964589795.1 uncultured bacterium | reverse complement strand
AGTGAGTGATACGGTGATTTGGGTCAGCGAAAGCAATCCCTGTTTTTCCAACATAAAGAGACCCGCCGCGCCATAATCACGCCGAAGGAAACCGAGTAGAAACGCGCGCGCCGATTCCGGCGGAAGGGAAAGCAGACCGGTCATCACCGGTTTAGTGAAATTTTCGATGACTTGTAGTAAACCAATTTTATCGACGATGAATAAAATGCCGGTTCCGATAATAAAGAGAGGAACCGCTTCCACCAAAAACCATTTTACCCGGAAACCGGTTTTGATAAATAAATTCTTCAAACGTGGCGTTCGGATTGGGGGAATTTCCATCAGGAAGCTTGACACTTTACCCGGAAGAATTCTGCTGGCAGTCCATCCGACAATCACTAATTGCGAGAGTACAGTAAACCCGATAATAGTGAGGACCAACGGATTCATCGCCGACGACATTCCGAGAATAACGCCAAGTTGCGCCGAGCAAGGTACACCGAGCGCGAGTAACATTGTTGCAACCATCCGCTCTTTGCGTGATTCGAGTGTTCGCACAGTAAAGGTTGCCATCGTGTCGCAACCAAGACCAAGCACCATCGGTAATACGGCGCGTCCATTCAAGCCGATACGTTTGAATAAACGGTTCGATAAAATAGTTAATCGCGGCAGATAACCACTGTCTTCGAGAATACCAAACGCAAGAAAGAAAAAGAAAATTACCGGAAGGACAATAGCTACGGCGTAAGTGAGGCCGACAGTGATGAGGCCATAACGACCGACAAACATATCGACAAAAAATGCGGCGATTGCACCATGCGCTTTTAATGGTGTGAGTAGGTCGATTAGAAAGGGATTGAGTAAACCGGCACGTTCTCCGGTATCGGGATTAATACCACCGAAGAAGCCGTGTTCAATCCAATTTACGACAGTACCCGCCGCAAATATTCCCACCAATTCATACATCAGGTACAACACACCCAACAGAAACGGAACACCCCACAACGGGTGCATCATCCAGTTGCCAAGCCGTTCGCGCCAAACTGGTACGGTGCGTTCCGGGGTCTCGATAAAACTGCCGAACCGTTCTTCCATGTTCATTTTGCGGGTACGGGAAATTAAAAACGGTAATGGTTCAAAAAAACGTTCTTTGGCGTGGGCGACACCGGCTTTTACCGCAATCTCGATTTCTTCGGGAACCGGTTCACCGTGATGGATAGCGGCAAGAACCGATTTATCACCACTCAGAATCGAATACGCCGCACCTATGGGCGAAGAGCCGTTTAGCGGTAACGATTTTGCGATATTTTGCGCCGCTTCTTCGATAACGGGATGAAATTCAGGTTTGAATTTCGCAGCAGTGAATCCTTTTTGCATCGCGGTTTTGAGGTCGGAGATGCCGTGCCGCATCGTTGCTACGGTTGGGATGACGGGAACGCCCAATGCGCGGGAGAGACCCTTCGCATCGATTTTGATGTGCCGTTCTTCGGCTTCATCCCAGAGATTCAAAACGACGATTAGCGGAATTTCATATTCGATAAGTTGGTGCGTCATCATCAAACCGCGGAGCAGATTCTTCGCGTCGATAACCTGTACGACGCCATAGGGGTGGCGGTCGAGAAGGATATCGCGGGTGACACGTTCGTCTTCACTGCGGGGATGCAATCCATTTACACCGGGGGTGTCGATTAATTCGTACTCGACGTTGCCAAGTTTCATGCGACCGAAAGTGACTTCAACCGAAGTGCCGGGATAGTTGGAAACTGTAACATATTTACCGGTCAGTAAACCAAACAAAACACTTTTCCCGACATTGGGATTACCAATGAGGAGGATACGTGGTAGTTGTTTTTGCGACACATCACCGGCTGCAACCTTAGTAGGAGCTTCGGGATGACAGGCAGTTTCGGCGAGTGAAGACATTTGGTTTACCTTGTTGCGACTAATTCGCAATAAGGTAATCTCATATTGACCAAATTGCAAATCTTGTACCCTTTGTTACTTAAGTAGTCCCTTTTGTAGAAAAAAAGGACAAGTTCGTTATTTTTGTTTGTATTATCTGAAATATTGTGTAGTTTTAAGTAAGTTGTTTTTGATATGATGTTGAAAGGTAGAAAAATATGAATCTCTCCCACCCGATTAATAAGCACATCGCAATCGCTTTTCTTCTAACTCTTTTTTCTTTCTCATCTTTTGCTGTGATTCTCCATGTACCGACTCCTTACGCAACAATTCAATCAGCAGTTAGTTCGGCATCGAATGGCGACACTATTTTATTGTCAAATGGAACTTACCACGAGCAGGTGCAAATCAATCAACAGCAATTGACGTTGGCTGGGGAATATCTCTTTTCACGAGATTCCCTTGATAGAGACCGCACAATACTTACTCTTCCCGATTCAATCCGAATAGATACGAGCGACCAAAAGTCCGTTGTTCGTATACACAAGAGTTCAATTATTCATCTTGCCGGATTGACTATTCGCGACGGTCTTGGTACAAGGTGGCACCAACAACCGAATTATGCTTATGCAATTTGGGGTGGTTGCCTGTTTGCCGATAGTAGTTCGATTGTAATGGAAGGGTGTAGAGTAACGGGGGGTGTTGCCGATGCTGGTGGTGGTTTTTGTTTGCAAACCGGCTCACTACAACTAACGAATTGTGTTTTCGATTCGAATAGCGGCAATCGATTAGGAAATTGGTCGAGTGGAGCGCTTTTTGCCGATACCGACACATTACATTTTTCGCATGACTTATTTATTCACAACACTCATCCCGATTATGCAGGAGCGTTTCAGGTGCAAGCGAGAATGCTTGGCATAATTGATACATGCTTTATAATAGAAAATACCGCGGGTTATTTATACGGCGGTATGCTCTGTTTTGGAATCACACAAATCCACAATAATGAAATTATCGGAAACGTTGCACCAGATGGTGCCGGATTTAGCATCAACACAATAGCTGAATTTGGGGGTGACGGTGAGTTTTCCCGAAATGTGGTTCAAGGAAATCATAACGATGGGAACAATACACAACCCGGTCTTGGTGCGGGTGGAATGATTAACTTGGAACACGCCCATCATTGGATTATTTCTAATAATCAATTTGAGAACAACGTCAATAATGAAATAGGTGAAGGAGCGCTTATTTTACAAGAGGGATTTTTTACCGTAACGAAAAACAAATTTTTAAACAACGTTGGCGGTACCTTTAGTTCAGCACTTCGGTTCATGGCTGGAGCGCGGGGAACCGTTGACAGTTGCGTTTTTTCTAACAACACAAATGGAACCGCTTTCAGTTACAACGGTTTTACAATTTCGTTACATAACAACGATTTTTCGGGAAATACTCCCTATGCAATCGTGTACCAAAGTGGTGTTGATTTGCAACCAGTTTCCGATCATAATTGGTGGGGTGATTCAACCGGACCTTCCAGTTCGAATAATGCGAACGGAAGAGGTGATTCTGTGGATTATCGGATACCATACAGCCCATGGTTGACTGCTCCGGTATTTCCAACCACAGGCGTCGCCGAACATTCACGCCCGGTAACTGTTCCGAGTGCAATAGAATTATTTAGCAACTATCCCAACCCATTTAATTCGACTACGAAGATTCGATTCTCGTTGCCTAATCAAAGCGTAGTCGATTTGCGGGTGTTCGATGTGACGGGTCGTGAAGTTTCGACAACTGCTCATCGAAGTTATTCTGCGGGGATGCATACGCTTTCATTCGATGGTAGTAGATTATCGTCGGGGCTCTATTTTCTTCGCATTAATGCAGGAAAAGAAACTGCGTTCAAGAAAATGATGCTGGTAAAATAAACCGGAGTTTTTTGCAACCAGATACCTATTTTATGCTAACATACAACAACGCCGGAGGAGTCATGCGCTTCATACGTACTTCTGTTTTTATCGCTTTTACCCTTTTCATGTTACCTACACTCGTCTTTAGCCAGACATGGCTATCCCAAAACGCACATGTAACATTCAATACCATATCGGGAGTAAAACTTCTCGACTCGACAAACGGTTGGGCGGTGGGCGATACCGGCACGATTCTCCGCACGGTAGACAATGGGGTATCATGGGAGACACAAAACAGTGGGACATTGAATTGGCTCGAAAATGTCGCATTTGCCGATTCAAACCACGGTTGGGTAGTCGGTGAGGGGGGAACGATACTCCACACTACGAATGGCGGTAGCACTTGGACAAGCCAAACGAGCGGAACACCGAATTGGCTGACCGGCATTACCTGCCTCGACAGCAATAATTGTTGGATCGTGCGGGGTTCCTCAATCCTACACACCACGAATGGTGGAATGGATTGGATAACACTGCAGAGCGATACCGTTTATGATATGATTGGTGTGACATTTACCGATGTGAATCACGGGTGGATTATCGGCGAATCGTACAATTTTGGAAATATGACAGGAAAGATCATGCGCACCACCGATGGTGGAGAGACGTGGTTGACGCACACGACCAGTGCGGGTGTCATTCCGGTTGCGTTGGCATTTGTCGATAGCAGTAACGGGTGGGTTACCGGAATCGATTTAATGGGTATGGGAGGGTTGGTATTGCACACCACCGATGGCGGGTTGAATTGGAATTATGAGACGGTCTATACCGAATACGAGATTAATGGCGTCGCTTTTACCAGTGCAAATGAGGGGTGGGTCGTCAGCGATTCGGGTGTAGTATTCCACACTACAAATGGCGGTGCCAATTGGGTCAGCCAATTTAGTAACACGACTAAAGGTTTGTCTGCAGTTTCGTTTTACGACAACAACAACGGGTTGGCGGTTGGATTTAGTGGTACGATACTACGCACGACAAACGGAGGCGATCTATGGAGCAGCGCGAGCGGCGGGACTGTGACATCGTTGTATCGTGTCGCGTGTTACCACGACAATACTGCGTGGATTGCGGGTAGTAATGGTTCGATATTACATACCACTAATCGTGGCGCAAGCTGGATAGATTGCAATGTCTATCAGGGTGAATTTTGGCAAAGCATTTATGGTATCGCGTTTTCCGATTCGAACAATGGTTGGGCGGTTGGTTATGATGGTCAATTGTATAGTGGATTAATTCTCCATACTACTGACAGCGGTTTACACTGGACTATGCAAGGTGGTGTGGAAGCGAGTGATTTTAATTCCATCGCATGTACTGACAGCAACCAAGTATGGGCAACCTGTTCAAGAGGAATGATTGCTCATACATCCGATGGTGGTAATGTTTGGACAAGTCAATACAGTGACACGACAATATCGCTCAGTGCAATTACATTTTCCGACAGCAGTCACGGTTGGGTTATCGGTTTGAACCCGCGAACGTACGATGGCATTATTTTGCACACGACGAACGGCGGTACGAATTGGACAAGTCAAAATTCCAACGGCTCACATGTTTTACTCGGGATAACATTTTTTGACAACAGTAACGGTTGGGTGGTTGGTGACAATGGACTGATTCTTCACACAGCCAATGGCGGGAGCACGTGGGCAAATCAAACTTCTAATATTTCCGAGGGGTTATATGCTGTAGCTTTTCCGAGTGCAGTTGAGGGGTGGGCAGTCGGGGGTTCAGGATCTCATAGTACTATACTTCATACGACCGATGCTGGAACAAATTGGGAGATTCAAGTCAGTAGAGACGACGAACAATTAAACGGTGTGAAATTCTCGAATACGGTGAACGGATGGGCGGTAGGTGAATTAGGAGCAATTCTTCATTACACCGGTACGACATGGGTTCGGGAAAAACCGATAAGCAATATCCCATCGAAAATGACACTTGAACAGAATTATCCGAATCCATTCAATTCGACGACAACGATTCGATTCTCGCTACCCCGACAACAAGAAGTTGATTTACGGGTTTTCGATATAACGGGCCGTGAAGTTTCTTCGGTGACACATAAAATTTATTCAGCTGGGACACATTCGCTTTCATTCAATGGACAGAAGTTGTCATCAAGCGTTTACTTTATGCGAATGAAAGTTGGGAACGAAACTGTTGTAAGGAAAATGATGTTGGTGAAGTAATTGTCGTTCTAATTAATGGTGCGATAAAGCAGTTTAATTGGGGGAAAGTGACTGTCACTTTCCCTGATTTTTTCTAATATTACATAATTGTTGCATATATTTTGATTAGTGGTTATATTGTTAACATATAGTATCTTAATTCGTGATTAGTTTACTATCTATGTAATTGTCACAACTTTGCAGGGTTAAGAATTATTTACGCATTCTTTTCACATCGGAAGATTAACCCAAGCTTGCATTGTGCCTACAGCAGATACAAAGTTGAATCAAATCCAAACTTACGAGAAGATGAATTCTCGCTCAAGAAATTGAACGAACATTCAACTTAACACATCGATTTACTACGAGGTATACCGTGGAAACGTTAACTGCAGTAGACTTTTGGGAACAAAAGTGGGAAACACTGACCATACCCCAAATAATCCTACCGAGGGAAAATTCGGAGTTTCACCAGATTTGCAAAAAGTACCTACCGCAAAATAAGTCGTTCATCGAAATTGGTTGTGCCCCCGGAAAGTATCTTGTTTACTTTGCACGCGAATTCGGTTACCGGGTGAGCGGTTTGGAATACGCCCCAAAAGCCGCACAATTTACCGTCAAGAATTTAGAGAGTTTACATATTCCTGCGGATATCATCGTCGAGGATTTTTTTACTCATAAACCGACAACTACCTACGAAGTCGTCTTTACGCGGGGATTTATCGAGCACTTCGATGAAACGGAAAATGTGGTTAAAAAATTGGTTCGACTTGCAGATCCCAATCAAGGAATCATCATCACAATTGTCCCCTGCATGGGCGGTTTAAATCGAATGATCGGAAATATCTTCTGGCCCAAACTATCGAAAAAGCACCACATGACGTGTCTAAATAAGATTGTGGAATATCACGAGAAACAGAACGTAGAAACGTTGTATGCGGACTATATGGGGAGCTTCCGAATTTTTGAACCGGTTCAAGCATATCAGATAAACAAGTATAATAAAGTGATGGCGGATTTGACCAACTTACCAGTCCGGGTTTGGAACAAATTGGTGGTAAAAACGACACAAACACTAGATTGGTATCCCCACGATAAGTTTATCAACAGCGGGATTATGTATATCGGCCGTCGGAAGGGCGAATAACTATCACAACATTTGTAGTATCTGCGTTTATTCCACATTTATTCTTGCTTCAAAGGTATGTTGAAAGACACCGCTACTTGTAAAATCATTCAGATTCGTTAAGAATAAATCAATTCAACGTTTGATAGGACGGGCACTTTTGCCTGTCCTTTTCTTTTTTATTGCTTCCAGTTAGCTCCATGCTCATTAAATTTGGAAACGATTCCATAAAATATTTTCCTTGACAAATCGCTCATCTTGTATTATATTATATATACCTAATACATATTAGGTTTTGGCTAACCCCAGCGAGTGTGTCATGGTAAATACAGAAAAATCAATTATTCGCTGTAAAGTATCCCCCAAAGTAAACCTCTTGCCATCTCTCCCTCCGGATTTCCCTATGGTTCCGGTAGCAAAGACACCGTGCCGCATCCCGCTTGACGATTGGCGGGTTTGTTTTGCCGATGATTGCTACCTGAACGCAAAGTGTCCTTCTTACGCAGGATCCAGGCTCCGGTTTGAGCCACAGAAACCAAATCACGAATTAATTTATCAGTACTTGGACTAAAATAATCTTGTTTCAACCAAAATCGGACAAAATCACGCAAGATAACAAGGAATGTATCATGAACATTACATCAGAAACCGTAATTGACCTCGATGTACGGAACTATGCACTTGACAAACGCAAATATGTTATGTATATTGTACACAACGGATAAACGAAATTCAAGGTGGAAACGAAAATGAAGCAAATTACACTTACAGACTTGTTACTCAAGTACGGAGATGAGAATGAAGCGCGAGCGTTACTGGAGCGGTTACGTTGGAACGGCACGCCGGTATGTCCTCGTTGTGGTACAATCCAAGAGCACAAGTTCACAGCACGCGAAGGAACCAAGACTCACGCTCGCAAGGGTGTGTACTTTTGTAGTGACTGTCGTAAGCAATTTACTGTTACTGTTGGCACGATTATGGAGTCGAGTCACATTCCGCTTGCCAAGTGGATAGGAGCATTTTTCCTCATGTGTGCATCAAAGAAGGGAATATCCGCTCTTCAAATGCAACGCATGTTGGGCGTTACCTACAAGACAGCTTGGTTTATGAATCATCGAATCCGTTTTGCAATGGACGAGAGCAGTTCAGATATGGTATTGAGTGGAACGGTAGAAGCAGACGAAACGTACATAGGCGGCAAGCCGCGCGTAGGAGACGGCAAGACTCATACAAAGGGTCGGGGAACGGAAAAGACGGCCGTAATGGTGCTTGTAGAGCGTAATGGTAAGGCACGAACTCAAGTTATACCGGACGCTCAATCATCGACACTCAAGGGTGTAATTCGTGAGTACGTTGACCCGTCAAGTCGAATTATGACAGACGAACATAATTCTTACAAGGGTATCGGTAAGGAGTTTGCTGGTGGACACCATACCGTTAATCATGGTAAGAAGGAATATTCTCGTGGAGATATAAACAGCAATACTGCTGAGTCATTCTTCGCATTACTCAAGCGGGGAGTGTATGGTTCGTTCCACCATATCTCGAAGCAACATACACCGAAGTACATCAATGAGTTTGCGTTCCGTTGGAATAATCGGGATATTACAGACGGCGAGAGAATGCAGGTAGCATTCTCGCAAATCGAAGGAAAGCGGCTTCTCTACCGGGAGCCAAAAATCCGGGGAGGCAATGCGTAAAGAACTTCCAAACACTAACAAGAAACCGAAAGAAACAGAGTATAGTATGGGCGAAGAAGTTTTCGAAGAAACCCTCGCTCGTGTACTTCGTGATGGTCATAAACCTGTCAAAGAAGTAGCGAAAACTCAGAAGAAAAGACAAAAGAAAAACCCCGCTTAGTTGGCGGGGTTTATTCTTTATCTTTTTTGGGTTTTCCGCCAAAGAGTCCATGTACCATTACGCTTATTAATCCAATTACACTTGCTGTTGTTGAACCAACGATTATTGATAACAAAGTTTCAGGTAAAGAAAATCCCACTCTTTTACCAAAACCCTGCAACAGCACAATTATAACCACAAAAACAGACCACCACACCCAATACCAATAAATCTTATCCTTCAAATCCTCCCGCATTTTTGTACGGGAATCTGCTGCTGTAACATCGGCATCTTCTTGAGTTCTTTTTTCTACCTTGTCATTCAAGTCTTCGGGCTTATTCTTAACCCGAACTTTAGTCGTGCCAAAAACAATTTGAAAGGAAGGTTGTGGTGCGTTTGGATTAGACGGTGGTAGTGGATGGTTCATTTGTTGTACTTGCCGTTTTATTTGCAGCATCTAACAATTTTGCAAAGTAATCAAATATTTTTGTATTGGGTATCGGGGCAAATTTCCCGCACCTATAGTACACCTCATACCAAGGCGAATCCGTTTCGTGCGTAAGAGCAGAAAGTTGAAATGCGTGAAACTGTCCATAAGAATCAACGATAGCATCAAGAAACGGCGTGACGGTTGCATCAATAACAGCACAAGAAAGGGGATCAAGTTCGTCAATTATTCCACTACCAAACTTTTTGAATTTATTGTAAAGTTCGGGAATCACTGGACCAAATTGCCACGCTTGAATTTCGTCAGTGATTAAAGGATTGCCATTATTAAACGCCAAATACCATCCGTGCGAAAGATACACCAACTTCTGTATCTGCATGGGTGTAAGCGCAAGCCCCTTGTCTTTTGCTCGCTTCAAAATATAATAAGCAATTACGAGCGAACTGTACGGCATTTTATCCTCTTTCCGTATTGACTACTAAACCCCACAATCGATTCCGATTGAGGGAAAAAATCTAATTGACCATTCAGTGGGATAGACCATTGCACCCCTCGTTTAAAGTTGTGCACAATATGATACGGTCTCTATGAGGCATTTGTCAATAGAGTAGAGAGCAAAAAAGGAGAGAGCGAACGCTTTGGTGGCGAACGCTCTCTCGGCACTACGACTATAAACCATTCTATAAGCAGTTCATTAATAATATCATACGAAACAAAATTTGCTTCTTAGCATTTGGTGTCGTATGTTTAGTCATCTGCCCTCCTTCCTGTGCTCTCCGCACGTTGTGGGGTTGAACATTGACGGCTTAGTGTTAGCGCACTGAGCCGTTTCTTACTTTTTGTACCAAAACAGGTACGGCAAACTTCTTGTGTCTCCACCAATTTCGCCATCACCGTAAAGTTCCTTCATCGTATGTTGAACGTTCCAAAGTAAATTTTTAGATGAGGGAAGTTTTCCTTCATTGATTATCAACTGCATCGCATTTACTACTTTGGCACTGTCAAACTTTTCGTTCGGATTTTGTTTGAGCAGTTTTTTTACCGGTTCCTTCATCAGTTGAACGATTGAAACTCTTTTTGAGCGACCATCCGCTTTAACTGGCTTACCCTTGGGTTTTGCTCCCCTCGAAACGCGCTTGGTTTTCTGGTTGCGTTTACCTTTTGATACGCGAGTTTTTCTTGCGGGTGCAACTTCGGGTGTACCGTTACGTTCTCTTAAAATTCCTCGGAACTTTTCGTTAAGTGATTGCCGACGAGCGATTTCTTTATCGTTCATTGCAATCATATCAAGCAAATCATCATTGCTGAGTTCTTGATTAGTATTTGTCAATTTTACCTCCGATTAATAACTCGCACCTACATAATACGTAATCAATTTAGCTTTGTCAAGTGCCTCACGCACTTAATTTTTAGCACACGCAAATAGCATACGCAATTCACGCACACAGTTTGATAAGACAATAAATTGTTATGGTGTTATATTCTATAAATGGGAACGATTGTGTTAAATCGTACCCAACTCATTTAGTAGTATTTAGGTAAGCTCTTGGATGACATGCGTTTGTGAAGTACACAATTCCGTCGATGTATTACTCGATGCCGCCCCTTCTCCCGATCAGACCACCAAAGTAACGGAGAAGAGTTCGGACACCGGGGACTCTGTCCCACCTCAAGAACCACCACCCCTCCACCGGCGATTGTGTGATGAGGTAGTCGCAAAAGCGCGTTTGATTGGTTGGTCAGATGCGGAATTAGAGCGGCTATCCAATTGCGAATCAGATGACGAATTACTTACTGCCCGGGAACGGGTTAGCAGAGAACTCGCATTGCGATTCTCAGTCCCACCTCTCTATGCACAATCGCCGGAGCATCCTCCTCAATTTCGTCAAATACATCAATTCAAATAATTCAGTGAGTTAATTCACTGTGTTACGTGTAGAGAAATAGCGTTGTGTAAATGAGATGGGTAGTTGCGAACCCGACATTAAAAAGATTTATCGGAGTTCGCTAAACCGCGCTTCGCTACATGCGCGGTTTTCGCAGTCCCACCCCTCTATACACAATCGCCGGAGCATCCTCCGCAATTTCGTCAATTGAGTCAATTTAAATAATTCAGTGATACAACTCACTGTGTTACTGTGTAGGGAAAGTGCGTTGTGTAAATGAGGTGGGTAGTTGCGAACCCGACATTTAAAAAATTTATCGGAGTTCGCTAAACCGCGCTTCGCTACATGCGCGGTTTTCGCAGTCCCACCCCTCTATACTTAATCGCCGGATTCAACTCCAGTGTTTCGGCGTTTCGAAAGTTTTAAATAACGGTGGTAGGTCGTGGGTCGTGGGTCATGGGTCATAGAAAAAAGATAAAGAGTAAAGACACCCCCCCCTTAGTCCCCCCCGTAAACAGGGGGGTAAAAATGGTAGTGGGTGGTAGGTTGTAGAAAAGATGAAAAAGTGTATCCACTTGGCAGTGGGCACTGGCAGGATAAATCCTACCCTACTCGGATAAATCCTACCCTACGTTAACTAAGGAGAAAAAATGGCAAGCAGTTTCCCATTCGATAATGAAAATATCGGCGCCGGGCCGTTCCTCACGATGAAGATTTCGACGACCGCGGGACAATCATTCACACAGACGGATATTGACAACGGTACAGTCGCATGTGTCGTTACTGACAACAACACGGTAGGAAAGGGTTCCGCCGGTGGACATTTACTCGGAAAAGTAATTTGGGTTTCGAGTGAATTAGTTGCCGGTACCGCCGTTCCGCAATTGTGCAGCGTTCAGGCGCGCGGTGTCGCCCGGTTCGCGTATGTCACTACTGCACCCGCAGTCGGAAATCTGGTCGAGGTGGATGGAGCAGGTAAAGTGCATCAGGCATCGACCGGAACCGTTCCCGCTGGCGGCTTAAAGCATGCCGGATATGTGATTGCGGTGGATACGTCGGCAGGGACTTGTGATGTGTGGCTTGGATAGGCCATAGGCAATGGGCCGTAGGCCATGGGTTATGGGTAAGAAAAAGACTACTCTTCTGCTTTTGAAATTGACTCGTTTAATGATTTACGTTGTTGCGTTAGTTGTTTACCCAAAGCATTCGTTGCGGAAAGCAAGGAAGCATGATTATCAGATTCAATGTACCCAAATCGTTTCGCAAGTTCAATTTGGGTTTCCAATTCTGATAAGCTACCGAAGGCGATTTTGAGAAAATGGAGATATTCTTTCATATGAAAACGGCCAAACCCTTCGGCTATATTCGAAGGAATAGAAACCGCGGCACGTTGCATTTGAGAAGTTAATCCATACAGCTCATGTTTCGGGAAAGTTTTTGAGATTTGGTACACTTTTTCTGCTAAGTCTATCGCAGCCTTCCAAACCCGTAATTCCCGATAGCTTTGTATTTTTCCCATCTTTATCTCCTTTGTCGTTGATTAATTTCCCTATTGCCTATAGCCCATGGCCCATTGCCACAATTAAACACCCCGAATCTCAATACACAAACCCAATTTTTTAGGAGAACCTCATGATTGACCTTTCCCGCGCAGAAGCGCTGAAACCCACTATCCGCGATGCTTCGCGCTCCGGTAATCTCGCGTTATATCACGAAGCGCAAACCCGCGGATTCACACTCACCGAACTACTCGAAGAATACGATCCATCTCCGCGAACTCCCGACGGTGTACTCGATTCTCCACTCGATGCATTCGAACGTCAACTCGCCGTACACGACATTCGGATCGGTGGACGCAATGCCGCAACCGTCGAACAATTCCTGATGTCCGATGCCGTTATGCTCGCGCCGGAATTTATTTTGCGCGAAATCCGCCACGGTATGACCCTCATTCAAGACCCGGCAGAATTGGTCGCAGTATAAGTTCCCGAAAAGGGACCATCGGTGAAACCGGTGTACTTCAAGACCGCGGATGTCCAGAAAACGGTGGCGCGTCACGGTGAAGCGGCGGGCTTTCCGACGGTAACGGTGAATTACCGCGAGAAGGATGCGCAGATGATAGACCGTGGCCGGCAGTTCGATTTTCCGTATCGCGTGATTCGTCATCAACGGTTGACGGAATTCCGTGCATTGCTATGGGCAATCGGCGCACAAATGGCGGCGGATGAATTGAATGAGATTTACAATGTCCTGCGTAACGGCGATGGCACGAGTCCCGCACCGGAAAATGTATTCAACGGTTCGGCGGGAACACTCGCATACACCGATCTCGTCCACCTCGTACTCGAATTCGGTGCACCGGCGAAGATGACTCACCTGCTTTCTTCGCGTACCGATCTCGAGAAGATTCTGAATATGTCGCAATTCGAAGACCCGGCGATTTGGAATCGGCGCGAACTGCTCGCACATGTCGGAACATACACGGGATTGCAACCGTTGTCCGGTAAGTTGGTGATGGTGGAAGGGGCGACGGCGACTGAACTCATCGCACTCGACTCTCGGTTTGCGATTCGCGAATCGGTGGGACAACCGTTGATGGTGGAAGCGGAAAAAGTGATTACTGCGAAGTTGGAGTCGGCAGTCGTATCGAAGGAATCGGTGTACACCGTGATGTTCGATGATGCGGTGAAGCTGTGCAATTATTAGGCAACGGGTAACAGGTAACGGGGAACAGGTAGGGGCGGTTCGCGAACCGCCCCTGCCTATCCGGTTTTACTTTACCCGGTTTCGAGTTGACAAATTGGGAAAGCCTCGATAATTTATGGTATGAGGGTTCGCCAGTTGGTGGACTGCTTTCCCCACTATTGCAACGAGAAGTACAACTCGAGGCAGCTATGATTACTCACCAACCGTTCCACTGCAGTTTTATCCATTTGTGTGGAAAGTGAGATGATTTGGTTTATATTCTCACTAAGAGGTTAAGCAATGGAATCACCTGTCATTTTACAATTTAAGTACGATGGACCCGCTCTGCAGTCGGGTGACATGAACGTGCGTGATCTTGCCAGCGCTTTGCTCGCAATGTCGGATATTATCGAGAAAGCGAACCGGACTTTAGTAGGTGATGAAACTGAAGTTTCCATTAATATACATTCAGTAGAGCGTGGTTCGTTCACTGTCGAGTTGTCCGTCATACAGAGCTTGTATAAACAGGCAATTAAATTTTTTAGTTCGAATACCGTAAATGCTTTCATTAATATTTCAATAGTTGTTGGCGGTCTTTTCAAATTGGTAAAGGTCGCAAAAGGACGCCTACCGAAACGAATACTACCATTAGATTCCAAGGCGAATGAAGTTCGAATCGAGTTTGAAGAAGGAGATTCGTTTGTCGTTCGAAAAGAAAGCGTAGAGCTTTTTCGAGATTTAGAAATACGGACAAAAACCTTTGAAGTAATCAAACCTTTGGAGAGAGAAGGCGTAGAAGAATTTGTTCTTGAACCACAAAAGAAAGAGTCGATAAAAGTTGGGAAAGAAGAAATAATTTACTTCATTCCCCCAATTCCCGGCGAAGAACAACTTGGTGAAAATGAGACTGAACAAACATTTTCAATTGTCTCATTATCCTTTAAAGAGGACAACAAGTGGAGATTATCCGACGGGGTCAATGTTTATAATGTGAAGTTTTTGGACGAAGATTTTCAAAGACGAATCCAGCGTGGCATAGGTTTTACAAAACATGATTTGTTGAAAGTCAAACTGAGAACGCGACAATGGCGTAACATGACAGGACTCAAAACCGAATACGAAGTACTTAAAGTAATCGAGCATATCAAGCCGCTCCAACTAAATATTCCTTTCGAACCAGAAAAGGGACCCGACGAAACCATTTAGGTATGCTGAGGAGTAAAGTGAAGAAAAAAGTCATTTTCTCAGTAGCCGTGATTTTTTGCTTGTTGGCGCTCTTGGGATATTTCTGGGAGAAGCGTACTTTTGTACGGTTACCAACAGAAAGTGTCGCCAAACAACTAATCCTTAACTACGAAATTCAAGAAGGTATTTTGTGTGCCATTGTAACAATACCACCAGCACTTTCAATCGAAAACACCAAATACGAAAACATTCGAGTTTTTATTTCCCAGACGTACTGCTCCAAATTTCGATATGGTGAAGTCATAGTCGAAGCAAGGATTGAATATGAACGTGTAACAAATTTTGACGGGTTTTTCTTAAACAAAAATACGTACATACCTGCTTGGAATGAAAAAGAAAATGAGCGTCGCGTTGAGTCATATTTGTTAAACAGAATAGGTGAGCGTTGGAATGTGTTAGGTTATATTGCACCTAACGGTGAGACTACAGCATATAACAAAATAAAACGTCTCATGGAAAAAATACATTAAATTCGAATTACCGCAACAGAGCTTTGTTCACGTGCAGGTATTTGATGCACTGGGTCGGCAGGTTACGACGCTGTCGAATGGAATCATGAATACGGGAACACACCAATTGCAATGGAATGGTGCGAACGTTTCGTCCGGTCAATACTACGTGAGGATGAGTGCA
>CAZPUW010000020.1:0-16142 GCA_964589795.1 uncultured bacterium | reverse complement strand
TCCCCAATAAATCGAAGAGCTCTAATTTTGCGGTGCCGGGTTTGGGAAGTGAGTAGGAAATGGTGGTGGAAGAATTGAAGGGGTTGGGGTAATTTTGGTTAAGCGAATAAGCAGATGGAAATTGAACTTTTATTCTTGTTACATCGTTCGTGTCAGGGACTAATCTGAGTACTGAAATAAAGCAATCGCGTCCGCCTTGAAAAGATGTATCATAAGAGCTTGATGTGACAGGAAAATGAGGACTTGTAGTATTACCAGCTATGACGACACAACCATTTGCACTTGTCGTTAATGCTTCCGCAAAATCCGCACCCGTTGAACCAAAATAAGTGCAATATAGGAGTTGTGAATTATTAAAATTAAGATGAGCAAGAAAACCATCCATACCACCGTTGTAAGATGTACAATACGCATTCGGTGTTGTAGGAAAGTTATCACTTGGTGTGTAACCTGCCACAAAACAACCCCCTGAACCGTCGTAAACGATACTTCGAGCAACATCATCATCAGAACCACCAAGATATGAACTAGATATCAACTGTGAGCCGCTGTCATTCAAATATGAAATGAAACAATCATACATCCCGCCATTGTAGGTAGAATCAAAACATCCCGTGGTCGTGGGAAAATCAGTACTATTTGTTAGACCCGTTATTAGAATACCCCCAGTTTCGCTTTTAGCAATTTTCCAAATACCATCGTTCCCATTGCCACCGAGAAAAGTACTGTAAACCAACTGTGAACCTGTATGGTTCAAATGGGTTATGAAAGCCACATGAAAAGTGCGATCAAATGCCCCAGGTGTTGTTGGAAAATCTGAACTGAATGTAGAGCCTGCCACGATAATACCACCACTATCATCAGTTACAACATCAATACAACCGTCTCCGTGTGATCCACCAAGAAAGGTACTGTAAATCAAATTTGTACCTGTGCTATCGAGGTGAAATACGATGCCATCAGTTGATTGATCAGTGCTATTGTAAGTAACATCATAAGCGCTTGCTGTCACTGGAAAGTTTGAACTCGTAGTTGACCCTGCTACGAAAACACCACTGGAACCATCACACGCGATTCCATCTCCTTCTTGGTCGCTGGAACCGCCCAATAGCGTACTGAATAGCAATTGTGAGCCGAGAATATTTATGTGAGATACAAAACAATTCCCAGTACCACCTACACCTAAAAGAGCATAATGCGGAAAATTTGAGCTAAATGTATAACCAGTAACAAATACACCACCGTTATTATCAATAGCGAGATTGCATACATAATCACCACTCGAACCACCGAGATAGGTACCAAAAAGGATTTGTGAAAGGGTGCTATCCATCTTGGTGATAAAACAATCTACATCGCCATTAGCAGTTGTATCGCCTGCACCCACAGTTGTGGGGAAATTAGTACTATATGTAATTCCGGTAACAAGTATGTTTTCGTTTCCATCTACGGCAATTGAAAATCCTTCATCTTGACTCGACCCACCCAAATAAGTGCTATAAACCAGTGGATCAATCCGTAGCGTGTGTTCTTTCTGATATCCATTTGGCAAAGTGATACCAAATTCATTTTTGCCAATGAGTTTGAAGTTTGCATCGACTTCACTTCTTGATCCACCGGGGGAAATTTGATATACTTGTGGAAGAGCAGTGCGAAGTTCACCGAGGGAGGTGGGGAGGCGTAATTCTGCGCCGGTGTATGGTGATTGGTGGATGGTGGATGGTGAAACAGACAAATCGCCTTCTAATCCTTCACACGACATTCGGATTTGCGAAGGGTCGGCTCCGGGTTGGACAACAAAATCGAACTCGAGTTTACCATTCTCTTCATACCACTCGATATCGATTCCATCCCACACTTCGCGGTAGGCGATGTTTGTATAGTTCCGGCAATTCGGAGCCCATTTGGTAGAGTCGTTACCGAGGAAGTAATTATTACACCATGGTAATTCGCCGGATGTTTCCACACTGATTCGCGAGGAACGAAGGGCGCAACCTTGTGCGTCCGTAGTGACGTGGCGATCTTCAATTGGTGGGCGGTCACCCACTGCGGGCGCAATCAATTGCGCCCCTACATTGCTCGTTGCGAGAAACTTAAACTTCAGCGCATGACTCTTCATCGGATACCGAGCGGGATGTCGACGAAGCATGTCCGGTAAGTCTCTATCCATTGAATCGATGATAAGGGCTTTCGTCCTATCCTCTTTCATCGTGAGCAGGGTAATCCCATCCCGTTCGAGGAACCACGTCATTCCATTTCGAGCATTGCATTTGTAGAGGACATGGGAGTCCCATTGGCCGCGGTTCTCCGTAAAGAAGAAGGGATGGGGGACGGTAGCGGATTGGGGATTCGGGATTTGGGATTTGGCAAAAGAAAAGGATACAGATAATGATAAAGAAAGGAACAGAAGTAGGACAAACAGTTGTAGCCGGTTCATGTTGTCATCCCTTACGCACCCAAAAAAAGTTATAATTTCAATAGCGAAATCGACGAGCCGATAATGAGAATCATTCCGAATACATTCAATAGGAAAATCCCGCGCGATTCCTGCGGTGACTTGTTCTCATAGATGTGGTGGGCGAATACTTTCACCGTATCCTGATTGCCGAATGAGCGAAATGCAGCAAGATTGTTCGGATTGTGCCGCAGTGAATCGATGCCCTTTGCATAGAGGATATTGTTACCACTCTTAAATTCGAGGTAAACAAGATTCTCCTGATCGCGTTTGATGGTGTTGTTGCGCACGACATAGGATGAATCAAACCAATGGTCAAACGTGGTATTTCGCAAGGTCAGGTCAATCAGTTTCGGTAGGGCGGCACGCCATCGTGCGCGATTGATTACCATCGTATTGACAAAGATAGTATCATTTTGGCGAACTACCCGTGAAAAAACTATTTTGGTCGTGTCAACCGGTAATTTTACTTTATTCTTTTCATCGGGACTTCGCTTTAGACGGTCATACGGTATTGCGTCGTTCGCTAACGTGGGGGAAAGGTACTGCTCATCGGTTTTAGACCGGTATCCGAACACATAGTCTGTAAACTCAGAATACGGTTCCGGCACACTGAATTCTGCTGTATCGAGATTCCAACACGTAGCGTTGTTGAGCAAATTGTATTGTGTTTTGAGTATGGGGCTAAACATCGGGTTGTTGTAATTCCAGATAGCATCCAACAAAAATGAGGCGCGCGAAGAGTTGACCTGACGCCAATCTTTTTGTCCGGTGGAGTAGGTGAGTATCGAGTATGTGGCGAATTGACTGATCAAAAAAAGTGCGAGGCCCGCGAAGAGAAGGAACCACATGATACCCCGAAAGATACTTCGACTCATTCTGTCCCCTTGAGATGGAAGATAACATAATGTAATCAATAATATTAGAAAATTGAATACATCGTTGTATAAACAAAAAAGGCGGGTGTGAACCCGCCCTCTTCGTCAATCTCAATGGTGCGCTCAACCCAATAGTTTCGGGTTGTTCGCAGACTCTTTGATTAAATTCTTTGCGATAACGCCGCGAAGAATTTGGTTCGTCCCTTCGTAAATCTGGGTGATTTTCGCATCGCGCATGAATTTTTCGATGGGGTAGTCGCGCATGTAACCGTATCCGCCGAAGATTTGTACGGCATCGATGGCGGCTTGGACTGCGACATCGGATGCCAGCACTTTGCACATTGCGGATTCGCGGGAGACATCTTTCACACCGGCATCGACCATCTTCGCCACCTGATACAACAATGCCCGCGCCGATTCGACCTTGATGGCGAGATCCGCCAACATGAATTGAATGGCTTGGAAATTATTTATCGTTTGACCGAACTGGACGCGCTCGCGTGAATATTCGAGTGCGAGGTCAAGCGCACCTTGCGCAATACCGAGCGCTTGCGAGGCGACACCGGGACGGCTGCGGTCGAGCGTCTTCATTGCCACGAGGAAACCGGCACCTTCCGGCCCAATCCGATTCTCTTCTGGAATTTCGCAATTATCGAAGTGAAGTTGGCGGGTTGCGGATGCGCGAATACCGACTTTGTCCTCTTCCTTACCGTAAGTAAAGCCGGGGGTGCCTTCTTCGATGATGAATGCAGACGCACCGCGAGCTCCTTTGCCCGGATCGGTGGAAGCGATTATGGTATAGATTTTCGCAACACCACCGTTGGTGATAAATACTTTGGTGCCGTTCAGAACGTATTTATTCCCTTTTTTGAGAGCAGTAGTTTTGATGCTGCTGGCGTCGCTACCTGCACCGGGTTCGGTCAAACCGAATGCGGCTAATTTTTCACCACTGGCAAGGGAAGGCAGATATTTCGATTTTTGATCTTCCGTGCCGGAAAGAATAATCGGAAAGGTACCGAGTGCGCTTGCCGCGAGGGCTAGCGCTGAGCCGGCATCGATACGGGAAAGCTCTTCGGTGATGAGGGCAAGTTCGAACACGCCCATTCCAACACCGCCGTATTCTTCCGGTACGTATACACCGTACAAGCCCGCTTCCGCAAAGACTTTGACCAAATCCCACGGAAATTCCCCATTACGGTCTAATTCCGCGACACGCGGTTTCAATTTTTCCAGTGCGATTTGTCGCGCAAGGTCGCGAAGTGCACGTTGGTCGTCATTCAAAAAATAATCCATCATGGGGAACCTCCAGATTACTTGAGGGTGTATTGAAAAAATGAAAGAGATAAAATATACAACTAAAACCGGTACTTCGTATTACGCTTTGCCGGTAGATTCACTTGGAATGTCGTTTTCTCCGGACGAAATCATGCGTTTATTCGGCAATGGATTTGATTGCAACCATTCCAGCGCCACCCGTGCCGCATTCTGTTCCGCTTGTTTTTTCGTGTGCCCCTCACCCGATGCAAGCGACTGTCCGCCGATTTCAACTGCGATGTGAAACAATTTATTGTGTTCCGGCCCTTCCTCGTTTAATAAAATGTAGCGAGGTGAACCGAGACCGGCGTCCTGCGACCACTCCAATAAATCTGATTTGTGGTTGCCAATCGGTTCCAACAGTTCAAACCGGTCGAACCGTTTTAAAACCACTTCGCGTAAAAACTGTTCCGAAGCAGCGATACCGCCGTCGAGATAAATCGCGCCGACTATCGCTTCAAAGGTGTCTTCGAGAATGGAGACTCGTTGTCTGCCACCGGCACGCGCTTCACCGTCGCTCAGCAACAAGAATTCACCGATGCCAATGTCCGCCGCGAGTTTTGCCAGCATCTTACCGGAAACGACCGAGCATTTAATCTGCGTCAACCGCCCTTCGCTCGCGAACTCTTCTTTTGCGTACAAATACTCTGAAACAATTAAATCGAGTACCGCGTCGCCGAGAAATTCCATCCGCTCATTCGCCGCGTGGCGTGCTTCACCGGTCGTGCCCAAATAACTGCGATGCTTCAGCGCTTGGATTAACAGGCCGGGATTGCGGAAATGGTACCCTAATTTATGCTCGAGTTCATGATAATCGGGCACCTCGTCGGCGCCTAAAACTTTCTCGTTGTTTGGAGAACTGAACCAATTAAGAACTTTTCTAAACATGGTTCGGAGATTCTAAGGATACAAAAGGCGGACAATGACGCCCGCCTCTTGCCGTTCGGAAACTCTCAATATTTCTTCACTGCGATACAAGCATTGTGGCCGCCAAACCCAAAGGTATTGGATAGCGCCACATCCACCGTCAGTTTGCGGGCTTGATTCGGTACGTAATCGAGATCGCATTCCGGATCGGGTGTGTGATAATTGATGGTCGGTGGAACAATGCTGTTCTTCACCGCAAGCGTTGCCGCTATCAATTCCACGCCACCTGCCGCGCCGAGTAAGTGACCGGTCATCGACTTGGTCGAAGAGACCGCCAACTTATAGGCATGGTCACCGAATACCGCTTTTATCGCCATCGTTTCGTATTTGTCGTTGTAATCGGTCGATGTACCGTGTGCATTGATATAACCGAACGCTTCCTTCGGCAGACAGCTTTCTTTCACTGCGGCTTCCATAGCACGGCGCGCACCGTCGCCACCGGGTGCGGGGGCAGTTAAATGGTAAGCATCGCCGCTAAAACCGATACCAATAATCTCGGCATAAATTTTAGCACCGCGTGCAAGCGCCGATTCCAAAGTTTCGATGACGACGATACCCGCGCCTTCACCCATGACAAAACCGTCGCGTTCTTTGTCGAACGGACGCGATGCCGTAGATGGGCTGTCGTTGCGGGTTGAGAGTGCTTTCATCGAATTGAACCCGCCGACTCCGACCGGCGTAATTGCCGCTTCGGCGCCACCGCATACCACCATATCCGCGTCGCCGAACTGCACGTGCCGGTACGCGATGCCAATCGCGTGGGTCGCCGTTGCGCAAGCGCTGGTTACGGCGAAATTGATGCCTTTCAACGAATGGCGGATGCTGACGATTCCGGCGGCGATGTCGGAAATCATCATGGGAATAAAGAATGGACTGAGGCGTTTTGGACCACGGTCGTTGAGGATTTTCAGTTGTTCTTCGAACACTGAAAGCCCGCCGATTCCGCTGCCAATAACAACACCGACGCGTTCGCGGTCGATACCGTTCCAACCGGAAAGCCCAGCGTCTTCGATGGCGAGTTCGGCACCGGCGACGGCAAACTGGCAATACAAATCCATTCGCCGCGCGTCGCGCAATTCAATCCATTTTGTTGGTTCGAATCCTTTTACTTCGCAGGCAAAGTGTGTCTCGAAATTGGTAGAATCGAAGCGTGTGATGTTAGCAGCGCCGGATACTCCTTGTAGCAGACCTTCCCAGAAGGCGTCCACTCCGATACCCAGAGGTGTTACACAACCCAAACCGGTAATCACTACCCGTCGTTTCGACATGGTAACTCCATTTTCACGCGGAACTTCCGCGGTATCGATCAACCTTTGGTTTCGATGTACTTGATTGCGTCACCAACTGTCTTCAGTTTTTCCGCATCTTCGTCGACGATTTCGATTTTGAATTCATCTTCCAGCGCCATCATCAGTTCGGTGATGGTAAGGGAGTCGGCGGCAAGGTCTTCGATGAAGCGTGCGTTTTCGGTCAACTGCTCCATATTCACACCTAACTTTTCGGCGATGATTTCTTTTACTTTGGTTGCCTTATCAGACATGCGATCCTCCGATTGCGCGTACACCCATTGCACGCGACTATTGATAGAAAATATTACATTACCATTCCGCCGTCAACGTGCAACACTTGTCCAGTGATGTACGAGGATGCGGGTCCTGACAAAAATACTACTGCATCTGCGACATCGTCCGGCGTACCGGCGCGTTGCAGTGGAATAGCGGTTAAAAAGTTCTTTCTGGTTTCTTCCGACAATACATGGGTCATAGGCGTTTCAATGAATCCCGGTGCAATCGCGTTCACAGTGATTCCGCGCGACCCGAATTCTTTTGCCAACGATTTGGTCAAGCCGATTACACCGGCTTTACTGCTGGAATAATTCGCTTGTCCCGCATTACCCATCACACCGACGACACTGCTGATGTTGATAATCCGTCCTGATTTTGCTGAAAGCATTTTACGCGAGGCAATCTTCGAACAGAGAAACGTACCGGTCAGATTTACTGCAATCACTTTTTCAAAATCGGCGATGGACATTCGCATTACGAGACCATCGCGAGTGATACCGGCATTATTTACAAGGATATCAATGCGACCGAATTTTTCAATGGGGGCGTTAATCGAAACGGTTGCGCCTTCTTCTTTCGAAATATCACCGGAAACACCAAACACCCGCCCGGTAAACTTGGGATTGGCGTTCAGTTCCGCTACCGTCGCATCGACATCTGCCGGCATCAAATCGTTGACAAAAACGGTTGCCCCTTCGGCGAGCAGTTTCTCGACGATGGCTTTACCAATACCGCGTGCCGAACCGGTTACGATTGCAATTTTATCTTGTAAATGCATCACCTATCCTAAAATTCAATTAACGAAAAAATGCCAGAACCACTTAAAACACTCAATAATTGAAAGATTAAACAACCCTTTTTTGTAATAAGCAATTCCTAAACCACCATGCGCTTTATTTAAACTAGGTTTAATCTGCAGTGCTTTGCGAAATTCAACTATTGCTTTATCAACATCACCTTTTTCAGAATATGGATGAGCATATTCCTTTCCAAGAAAATAGTGCATCTCTGCTAATTCAGGTGCTTTATCATGAATTCCAATATAATTCGAATCCAATCTTAGTATTTCTCGATATTCGATGATTGCTAAACTATAATTTTTCTGCTTTGCATAAATAAAACATAATTCATTGTGTGCTTCAAGGAAGTCCGGTTTGGTTTTAATTGCTTCCACCAATTCTAACAAGGCTCGGTTCAAATCATCTCTTATCACATATCCAATACCAAGAAAATAATGCGCTTCTGCATAATTTGGTTTAATCCGAATTGCTTCTTGAAATTCTGCAACCGCTAAATCATAGTCCTTTTTGTTAGCAAACACTATCCCAAGATTAGTGTGTGCCTCAGGATAATCCGGTTTAATCCGAATCGCTTCCCTAAATTCCGCAATAGCACGGTCAAAATTTCCTTTTTGGAAATAACCCTTTCCAAGATCATCATGTATTTCAGAGTCACTTGGTTGCATTTTTCGTTACCTCGCAAATCCGATTGAAGTTTAAGATTCACCCAAGACCAATAAAGTATTTCGTTAAACTAACTAAATAATTATCCTCAAACAGAATTTTGGTTCCTACGCTCGAATTTCTTTTTTTCTTGTTCAATTACATATTTCACATCTCGACCTGGGTATTTCGCTGGATAGCTCCAAATTATTTTTACCCATGATGCATCAAGGTTGATTGCTGACATTCCACGAGCATCTATCGTCTGAATTTTTTCTATTTGATCAATGGAAAAACTGTCAGGAATAAGTTTTTGTGTAACTAACGATTCTAAACACTCAAAAGCTAATCGTTGGTTTTCGATTGATTCATTAGTGTTCATTTATTTATTCCTTTCAAGAAAAATCGTACAAAATTATACAATCGCGTTTATTTCTTCTAAAGTGCCTACGGTTTTCACTTCAATCGTTTTATCGATACTGCGCATGATTCCTTGCAGGACATTTTTAGGTCCAACTTCAAGGAATGCAGACAATCCGGCAGTGCGCATGTTCGCAATCGTATCCGACCACAGTACCGGAGAAGTTACCTGCGCTTTTAGACAACGCCTGATTTCTTCCGCATCGCGCGTCGCTTTTCCGGTTACATTCGGATACACATCGCAACTCGGTGCGGAAATTTTCGCTTCATCCAACGGTTTCTGCATTCCAACCGATGCGGTGTTCATGCAGGGAGAATGGAATGCGCCGGAAACTTGCAATTCTTTTACAATTCGAGAACCGGCGGCTTTCGCCAATTCCATCGCCTTGCGAACGGCGTCGATTTCACCGGAGATTACGGTTTGTCCGGGACTATTGAAATTCGCCGGAACAACGATACCCGCACTCTTGGCATCTTCGCAGACCTGCCGGATTTGTTCCGGTTGTAATCCCACAATCGCCGCCATCGTCGATGGATGCGCTTCGCAATCGGCTTGCATCAGTTTTCCACGCAACGCAACCAACCGAATCGCAGTAGCAAAATCCAATGCACCCACCGCCACCAATGCGGAATATTCACCTAAGGAATGTCCGGCAGTCGCAACCGGTTTGATACCGTGCGACAACAGAATTTCCGCGAGAATAACCGAATGCGTAAATATCGCCGGTTGCGTAATCTTCGTTTGTTTCAAATCCTCTTCGGGGCCTTCGAAACAAACTTTGGCAAGATCGACGCCGACCGCTTCCGATGCCTCGGCGAACCGGGTTTTGGCATTGGGATATTTTTCAAATACATCTTTTCCCATCCCAACAAATTGGGACACTTGACCGGGAAAAAGAAAAACGTAATTGCTCATAGTTGTTGCTTCTTATAGTCGTAGTGCCACTGAACCCCAAGTAAATCCACCGCCGAATGCAACCATAACCGCAAGGTTGCCGACTTTGAATTTACCAAGTTCAATCGCTTCATCCATTGCAATGGGAATTGACGCCGCTGAAGTATTACCGTACCGGTCGATGTTGACATACACCTTTTCATTCGGCAATTTCAACCGGCGTTGGGTCGCTTCGATAATGCGGATGTTCGCCTGATGGGGGAAAAGTATATCGACTTCTTCCAATCCGATTTCAGCCCGCTCCAATGCAATTGCCGCTGAGTCTTCCATCATTCGGACGGCATATTTGAATGTTTCATTGCCGTTCATTTTGATGTAATGCCGCTTTTCTTCGATGCTACGTGCGGATGCCGGATACAAACTGCCTCCACCCTGACAATAGAGTAAGTGGGCGAGAGTGCCATCTGCTTTCACGTAAGTCGAAAGCACACCGATTTTTTCATTCGTCTCTTCCGCAACAAAGATTGCCGCACCCGCACCGTCACCAAACAGAACCGCCGTAGAGCGTTCTTCCCAGTCAACCATGCTGGTTAAAATTTCCGCACCGATAACGAGAATTTTTTTTGCTTTACCGCACTTTATTAAGCTGTCGGCTAAATCGATGCCATAGATAAATCCGGTACATGCCGCGGAAATATCCATTACTGCGGCATTTTTGGCGCCAATTTTGGCCTGTACGAATATTGCAGTCGAAGGAAATTTCATATCCCCGGTAACAGTACCGAGAATGATGTAGTCCAACTCTTCCGCGGACATTCCGGCTTTTTTGAGCGCTTTTCTTGCCGCGTCGGCACAATAATCGCTGGTAGCTTCGCCGACATGGGCAACGTGCCGTTCACGGATTCCCGACCGGGTGACAATCCACTCGTCGGTCGTATCCATCATTTTTTCTAAATCGGCGTTCGTTAAAATTGTTTCCGGTATACTTCGACCGGTAGAAATCATTCTTGTTCGAATCATTCCGTTTCACCTGCTAACCCATCGGTAAAGCGTGGACGCAACCTGAACCGTTGCCACCGTAACCTTGCCGCGAGGCGTTCCATTTTCGTGGTTAATCTCAATTGCACCATCCGCGTCGCTTCGAGGATTGCCGCCGAAATCGCATTGGCATTCGATCTGCCGTGGCAAACAACCGATATGCCTTGCACTCCGAGTATCGGCACTCCACCGTACTGAGTCGGCTCAAGCTTATGCAGAAGGTAGGTAGAATCGTTACCAAACAGTCCCGGCAGCGATTCCGCAAATTTCAATAACACATTTCCCGTAAAGCCATCAGTAACTATAACGTCGGCTTTATCGGCGAAAATTTCGTCCCCCTCGATATTACCTATAAAATTTAAAATCCGGGTTCGCCGTAAAATCTGATATGCCCCTTTTACAGCGTCCGTCCCTTTCGAGGATTCTTCACCATTCGAAAGGAGTGCTACCCGTGGAAAAGGTAGATCCATCATCTCTTCCGCGAATACCGCACCTAATGCAGCGAACTGAGCTAAATGAACTGGGCCGACTGCCGGGTTTGCACCGACATCGAGAACAAATCCCGACCGACCGGGTCGGGGAAATACCGCACCGAGAGCAGGTTTGACCAGCCATCTCAGTTTGCCCCATTTCAAAACCGCCGCCGCTAATTGCGCACCGGTCGAACCGGCAGAAACCACTGCATCGGCCCGCCCCGCTTTAACCAACTCATGCGCCACAACTATCGTTGAGCGCGGGAGCCGGTGATATCCTGCCAACGGCGCTTCCGAATCGGAAATCGATTCGTTCGCCTCTTCAATTTTTATCCTTGTGTCAACTTTCGACGGGAGTGCGGATAGTATCCGTTCCCGGTTCCCCACAAGAATGATTTCCCGCGGTCCACCGGCACTCGCTAACGCTTGAACGGCGCCGTCTACCAGCGCCGCCGGTGCGTTTGATCCCCCTGCCGCGTCAACCGCGATGCGCATAAGTAATTACTCTTCGCGCACAACCGACACTGCGCGGCCATCGTAATAGCCGCATTTCGAACACGCGTGGTGTGGACGTTTCGCCGCACCACAATGAGGGCATTTGACCAGCGCCGCGGGCGTAATCACATGGTGGGTACGCCGCTTTAATTTACGCTGTTTCGAGGTTCGTTTCTTCGGAACTGCCATTGCTTTCTAATTCTCCGGTATACTTACAGTTATTGAATCATTCGATCTAATAATAATCGTATGGGCGCTTCACGAAGCGCCCTATTGCCGGGTAGCACCGTCTGCCGGGTCGGTACAGGTTCGTTAATTATCGCTGCTTTCGCAACAGACCAACCGCATCGGCAACGCTAAAATCAATAAATCACGCAAATCCTGCTCGAGGTCGATTTCGGTTTGCGATAAGCCGATAAGTTTCAACGAATCGTCGCCGCTATCACGTTCCGGGTTTGCTACCCGCATTATCCGTAACGTCATTCCCGTTTCCAGTGGAAACGTAAACGGTTCGCCACACTTGTAACAATCGGTGTTAAGAGATGCAGTCGCATCAATTTCCAACCGAATGGTGCGGTCAACTTGTTTTGCCACAACGGTGACTTGAATATCGCTAAATGCCGGGTCGGAAGGTAAATTCAACGACGATGGCGTGACAGTATACCGGAATGTCCATTCTCCATCGGATCCGGCGGCGATATGCAGTTTCATAGACACCCAAGATACGGTGAAACGTGTACTGTGTCAAGAAAGATGTTTTGTTTATAAAGTAAAATTAACTATGAAAGAATTTTACTTAAATGGTTCAAAACTAACGAAATCCGCATGGTGGACGATGATTGATTCGACACTGCGTGCTCCCAAATCGCCCTCTTTGGAATGAGTTGCAATGATATGCAACACTTCCGGTGGTAAGTCGAACCGTGCTGCGACACCGACACCACTGAAGGGATGACGCAAAAGTTTGCCCCCATCACTGGTCGTTAGCTTGCCATCTACCATGTCATATTCAAGCAATTTGCCGACGTCGATTAAGATTGCACCGGAAATAAGGATATCCATGTCAATCGCAATGGCATCGCCGAAATTTTCTATCATCCGCTTCGCCATATCGACCGATAGCTGGACGCAGGTGCGCTTATGGTTCATGAACGAAACGTGTTGTTTTATCAGTAAGGAAAAGGGAATCTTGTCCAAATCTTCCGGCTTCAGGACGCTGTTTTCGATAGCGTAAACCCATGCCGCAAGCGTTTTCTCACGGAGTTCGGGGTTCTTTATCCACTTTATTTCCGGCCAGATTTCCGACACTTTATCGCGTAACGTCATGTCCTTCCTCGTTGCTACAGGTGGTAGCGAAAAGTTGTAATAAATTGTAATCATCCTAAAATACAAAATCCCGGTTCATTTCTTAAACCGCTTATCCGGCTTTTCAAAGACAAAGAGCATATACTGCGAAGGTGAAAGTGAATAGAAATACTTACTCAGTTTCGCCACAAGATAGATTGTCATCAGATAAGATGCGCGGTACCCCTCACTTCGCAGTTGTGGCCAGTACTTGCGGATAAGCAGCGCCATCCGGTTCAAGGAACGACCGACACCGGATGTCAAATCGAAGGCATCGATTAATACCAAACCATTTTCCTTCGCAGATTGTTCATAGTCGTCGGATGAGAAAAAACCGGGTGTGGACAATGCCCGCCTCAATTGCCGTTCGAGCCAACTACCGCGCCAATTCTCCGGCAAGACAATATCGGCGATTGCGACCCTTGCTCCCGGTTTTACTACACGAGTTGCTTCGCGCATAAAGGCCTGTTTGTCGCTGTAGTGGAATGCACTCTCGATGGAATAGACACCATCGAATGAATTGGATTCGAATGGCATTGCTTCCGCCGAGCCCTGCACGAAACTCACAGTACCGTTATCCACTTCCGAAGAGAGTTTTCCCGCTTCGATTTGTTCTAACAATAATTCGAGACCAGTGACGGTAACGCCAAGCCGCTTTGCGGTCGCACGCGCGGGACCACCCATCCCGCATCCGACTTCAAGTATCGAATTTCCCGGTTTGAGAGAGAGTTTATCAGTAACGAAATTTACTAATTCATGCTGGGCATCGTGGTAAGTGGAGTGGTTGTCATTGGATGGGAGCCAACCGAGGTTCGCGAAACCATTCTTGGCGGTGATGGTTTCCATCAAGACACGGAGGTCGCGGTAGTATCTACTAAGGGAATCTTGGTTTGTCGGGAGTTTGGTATTCATAGCGTTTAGGTGAATGTGTTACATCCGAGAAGGGCTTGACCAATAGGGAGGAGTTTGAAAATAAGCGATGACGATGTAGATGTATAATAAGATTGCGATTGTACCGACGATGCGACTGAACCAAACCACCTCGCGTAATTGCACCCTTTGTGCAGAACCGGATAAATACCACATCGCCGCGCCTCCCCATAGAACAGGTAAAGCAATAGCTGTGATCGGAATGAACTCCGTGTTATTAAATTGAAAATGTTTGGATGTAACGAAGATACCAAAATCAAATGCAATCATGTACGACAACAAAGCGGTAAAAAACCAACCAAGGAAATTGATAGTTGGTATACCCATCCATCGGCGACCCAGACTGCTTGATAGCGGAGACGGATAGGTATTTTCGCGCTCCCACGACCAGTATTTTTGCGCGACAGCGAGTGGCTCGACCGCTAAATCGAATAACACAGTTACTATGCTTGCCCCTATAAAGAATAATATGGATTCATTCTGAAGTTGGTTGTAAAAAAAAACGAAGAATACATACGAGGTAGTATGGGTAAAAATATTCTGGATAAATAGAGTGAAAATGAAACTGCAATAGAGTGTAACCATCCACGTACCTGCAACAGCAACCGGAACACCGCCCGGAAGACGTGGGCCAATGGCGGTGCCATAAACGTACTTACCGAAAGGATATCCGGTATGTACACCAATTATCTCGATGATATACGGGACGCATGCACAAATTGACAGGAAGATAAACGCTTGCCAAAATCCTAAAACGAAGATTGCGTGGCAGATGATGCTGAGGACGATGATACTAAGGAAGGATGCGCTGAACCGCAAACCAAGCGATATACCGAGATGTTGGGTATATCGATCCAGAACCATCATTCCGATGATTGCGCAAGTGAATATAGTGGTAAGTGGTAGGAAGAAGTCATTCATCCGCATACAGTAATATACCCGTTTTTACGGATGAATGGTACATTTGAACGACGGTTTGCAAAATGAAAAGGGCGCAAAAGTTGCGCCCCTTCATGAAATGCGATGTATCGTAGTTAAGCGGCTAATGCGCGCTCGCGGGTACGGCCCCGTTTGACGGTTCGCGAGATGGCGATTGCGGCCCGATCCAATGCCCCCTCAATTGATGCGTATACTTCAACGTCGATGTATTCGACGAAGACCGTTCCGGATGGTAGGAGCCGCACTTCGATACGGTAGCTTTTGTCCCGCCCTCCGCGCGGGCCGTTGATGTCCAGTAATTGTAAGATTACCCGAAGAATGTGTGTCTCGAATTTCTTCAGAACCATTTGTGCACGATTTTCGATTCGATTGCGAACTTCTTCATCTAACTTCGCAAATGCACTATGTACGATAATCTTCATGAATCCTCCCCCTTATGGATTATGTACTTCAACTATAGAACTTGGGGGGAGGGCAAACGGTTCCACAGGCCCGGAAACCAACCTAGGTATGTTTTCGTATTGTAGAATGGATTGGGGCTTTGCGTTGATTTTACGGTGTCGTACTACCGCCGGTGGCGCTTTTGGTTCCACCACCATTCGCAGGAGTGGCATTTGCATTATCATTCTTACTCTCACCAAATTTCTGAATAACTTTGCCAGACATAAGCATACCAATAATTAAGTAAATACTTTGAGGCAAGTCACTGAGTGTGTGTTGGTATAGCGATATGGTAATCCAGACAACCAACACGCCGATTGACCAAAATAAGAACGCCAGACGAGTGGCAGAAAAACGCCCATTGTCTTCCTGTAAGAATTGCTGAAGTTTCATTTATCCTCTCCTTTTATAGAAAAGTGAGTGCTAATAGAATACTCCAATTTAATACTACTTGAATGCTCCTAATCAATTAGGGGGGTTAACCGATCAAAACTCAACATTTGGGAAATCGAATCTAATTCTTTACCACTGTTATCATCGAAACTAACACAAACATTGTGAACCAAAGTACCGGGAATAATCTGCA
>CAZPUW010000019.1:0-16362 GCA_964589795.1 uncultured bacterium | reverse complement strand
CAAATTTTCCTGACCGGAAAGTACTTTAATTTTACATCGTCCACACACCAACTCACCCTGACACGAGCTTGCTATCGGAATATCCGCTTCCCGTAATGCTTCAAAGAGGATAGTACCGGAGGGTACTTCCAATTCTTTCCGAAGTTTTGGTATTCGAATGAGTGGCATAGTTATGAAAAAGGTGCGGATGAATACACCCGCACCCCCCTCTCAAGTTAGGTTTATCTATTTGGTTGCATCGACCGCATGGAACAAATCTTCCGAGTGTTCAGTGACTTTCACGTCCCGGTCGACATATAATAGTTTTTGGTCAGGGCCGATGACGAATGTATAACGAAACGTCCCTTCGTACTCCCTACCCGCAAATTTTTTCTTCCCGTACGAACCATACAGTTTCTGGACCGTCTGGTCCGGGTCGCTTAGCAACGGAAAAGGAAGAGAAAAATCGTTAATGAACTTCTCGTGGCTCTTAATTGAATCGGAACTCACACCATAGACAAGCCAACCGCGTTTCTTGTATTCTGACCAGTTGTCGCGAATGTTACATGCTTCTTTGGTACAACCCGGAGTGTTGTCCTTCGGATAAAAGTACAAAACAACCGTCTTACCTTTCAACTTGGATAATTTGACTGTTGATCCATCCGAAGCGTTTAGTTCGAAATCTGGCGCGACATCGCCGACACCCAACATTTGTACTCCTTTCGTATCGTCATTGGAAACGTCTTTTGTATTTGAAGCATCTTTAGTATCGGTAGCTAAAGCCGGGCTCGCTTTCATGAGAACCATCGCAAGCAAAAACAACAATGTCCCTTTCGCGATGTAAACCGGCAACCTCAACTTTCGAGGTATCCCCATATCCCTTTCCCCCATTCTTTGATGTCAACCATGAATTGTAGTAAGTTATACGAAATCTGAAAGTTTCTTGTTGCAAGAGAATGAAACCACACATTTTAGTCGTTAGCGAATTCTGGCCCCCCGACCCCGGTGGCATGGCTACCTATGCCGCGGAAATCATCCCCAGATTAGGGAAAATGGGTTTCGAAATTACGTTGTTAATACCGGAAAATAAAAAGTTGCAACGGATTGAAGCCAATTCACAAAACGTTCGTGCTTATTTTTTTCCTTCGCCTCCCATCCATTTTCTGGGTCGCTTCACCATATTTCCGGCTCTGCTTTTCCATGGAAATCTTCGCAAAATATCTGCTATAGTCGATATTTCAGTAGCCCCTTATGGCGGAGTCACGTCCAAATTTGCCAAATTGCTCAAAGTACCTCACATCATCGGTGCCCATGGTAATGAAGTATCACGGCTTTATCCCGGTTTGGGAATGTCGAGAACATTTCGAAATTACTGTATTAGTGCTTACAGGAACGCTGCGGTTATCGTGCCAAATAGCTCCTTTACGGCTTCATTGTTCGAACCGTTCGAAGTTGAAAAAAGTAGAATAAAGGTGATAACTCTGGGTGCAAATGTCGATTTTTACACACCGGGAAGTCCTACAGAAGAAGAATTATCGGCGGTGGCCGGGAAAGCGTCTTTTCCCAGATTATTATGCGCAGCTCAATTGAACAAAACAAAAGGTCAGGAAGGATTAATCCGCGCGTTACCTGCTATAATCGAACAATTTCCTGAAACAAGTTTGGACATTGCAGGTTCTGGACCCTTACTATCTTTTTACCAGAAACTCGCTAATGAATTAAATATTTCCGACAGAATCCGTTTTCATGGACATCTCACACCAACAAAATTACGAACACTCTTCAGAATTTGTGATGTAACTGTGTTGCCAACGCCGCGCGATAGTATACACAATGAAGGATTTGGCTTGGTTGCTGCAGAAGCGCTCGCTTGTGGATGTCCGGTCGCTGCAAGCGATTATGGTGGGCAAACGGAGTTTATAAAAAATGGCAAGACCGGAATACTCTTTGATGCAAAAAATCCAGTTGCTATTGCCGATGCCGTTGCGAATATTTTACGCGATACTTCTCTGCGAAATTCGATAAAGACCACTGGACCAGAAGTAATCGCCCGGAATTACACTTGGGATTTAGCGGCTGAGCGTTGGGGTACCTTATTGGAGCAAGTCATTGCAGGTTCTTCACGAAGAAAGAAATAGATTTTAGTTCGACAACTTGTTTGAGAATCTGGTTCGGTTATCAGTTTGATTGCTTTTCCTTCTGCCATGCTTTTACCGTACGATGTAATTCGCGAAGTATCGATTTAGCGATTAATAATCCACCATCCTCCACTACCGGCTCTAAACCATCACGCATTTTGTACAACACACTGATTTCTTTTTCGATCCCTCGTGGGAAACCTCCGTTTAGGACAAAGCGTTCTGTGAACAGAAAAAGGGCTTGATCACGGTTAGGAGGTGTTAGCCCATTGACGAAAAAAACGGCTTCGATGCTTTTTTCCACTGCGGTGGCTACTAACAAACAAATTGCTTCGCGTGGCAGTCCTGCGGTAGAAGCGGCTGTGAGATATATCTTACTTAGATTATCGGAATTGAAGCTATCGGAACCAGCAACCATTGTTTCCTCATTGATTAAAATTATTTCAAATATCGACCAAAATGACCGATGAGTATAAAATATTGGTTCTTCTAAACAGGGTATCTATATTACAGAATACGTATCGAAATCGTGTTTTACATGGGGTTTATTTAAAGTAAACCCAACGAACGTAGTAAATCACTGGAATTGATTGAAGCTTTATCGCCTCAAGTTTACCACAGTGAGTAACTTACCCTTTTATAACAAATAGCACAAACAGAGGTACCATGGCAACCTATGTTCTATCGCCCGACTTTACTCGGGCTATGGCAAAAAAACCGTCCAAATTTAAAAAGTTGCTCAAAGCAGCTGAGCGGAATCAAATCCGGCTTTGGACAAATTCCGCATCGTTACTCGAAGCGGCACGGCGTGGAACTCAAGTTAGCGACTTCCCGACGCTTATCGGTATCGACCCCGCGACATCAATCGAATGGAAAAACGCAGTTGGAGAAGATGTCCATATTCAGATGACCATACTCACTGCGCAACGGATGAAAGCGGATGCTATTCTGGTAAAAGATACTGACAAAGATGAATGCAACGGCAAGGGTGTACCAACCAAAACGTTTCGGGATGTGCTTAAATCCAAACCGGTTGACTCAGTTCCTATGCTCGATTTCAAAGCCCCGTTACCGCAAATTTATGCACCGATACTTCACTCGTTGAATGACACATTTGCCAACACTGCCTATGTTTGCGGTGCGAAAGTAAAAGCATTCGAACAAGCGTTTGCCGCCGCCTGCAATGTTAAATATTGCTTCGGCGTCTCTTCCGGAACCGATTCACTCCATCTGGCTCTGTTAGCAATTGGAATTCAACCCGGTGATGAAGTCATTACCACACCATTCACATTTTTCGCTACTATTGAAGCCATCGAATTAGCCGGTGCGAAAGTTGTGTTTGTTGACATCAACCCGAAATCATATACAATCGATCCGCGAAAACTCCGTAAGGCGATCACCGAGAAAACCAAAGCGATAATTCCTATCCACCTTTACGGCCAAGCAGCCGACATGACTGCAATTATGAAAATTGCGCAAGAGCATAATATCCCTGTTATCGAAGATTGCGCGCAATCTCACATTGCGACCGATGACGGAACTGTAGTCGGTGGAATTGGAACCATTGGTTGCTTCTCGTTTTATCCTACCAAAAATCTCGGTGCGTGGGGTGAGGGTGGAGCCGTTACAACGAACGATCCCAATATTGCGAATCGTTTGGAATGGATTCGTAATCACGGTCAACGTGAGAAATACAAACACGACTTGGTCGGCCACAATTATCGGATGGAAGAAATTCAGGGTGTAGTCCTCGGTGAGAAACTAAAACATCTCGAGCAGTGGACGACTCAACGTGAAACCATTGCGAAAAAGTATATGCGCGGATTAAAAGGTGTTGGGGATATTACACTTCCGTTTGTTCGCAAAGGGAACCGTCATGTCTGGCATCTCTTTACCATCCGGACCGAAAAACGCGATGAGTTGGATAAGTATTTGACCGAAAAGAAAATCGGCCATGCTATCCATTATCCCATTCCACTTCATTTGCAACCGGCGTGGTCGGGACGCGGTTACTACGAAGGTGATTTCCCGGAAAGCGAACTTGCCGGGAAAGAAGTCATTTCATTACCGATGTTTGCGGAAATGACGAATGAACAAATTGCCCGCGTTGTAGCAGTCATTCGCGAATTTTATAAAGCTTCCTGACCAACCATGAAACCCTCCTGTATTTGACGGGAGGGTTTCTTACACTTATATTGTTCATATTATGAACTATTGGAACCAGAAGTATGACAAGAAAAGAAACCGAATCAATCCAACATCTTGCAAAGCAATGGCAGACAACAATGCAAAAGCTATCTACTTGTTGCGTGGATAAGGAAGCAAAGCTTGCGGAATTAGTCGATTTATCTCGTATGGAAGTCCGTTTGTTATCGCTTATTTTCGAACACGACGGGATGTTACCCAGCGATGCCGCGCACGAACTTGGTCTTGTACGCTCACGCATTACCCGGCTTGCGGACGGACTCACGGAAAAAGGGTTGCTGACTTGTGCAAGCAAAAGTACGGATGGTCGTTGTCGGTTCCTTGCCGTAACCGCGCGTGGTAAGCGTATTATCGAACGCATTCACGATCACGAGAGTCAATTCCACGTTGCCATGTTGCTGGAGCTCCCCGGTGAGATGCGTACCCAAACCCTAAACGAACTTCAAATCATTTTGGAAACGATGCAAACGGTGAAATCGAAATATCTCCACAGCACTAAACAACAAAATGAAACAACTGCGATTGGTTAAACCACATAACTTTCCATTTTACTCAAACACAGAATTGATTCGTTTGATAAGTTTACATTTATATGTCAGCTGGGATTATTCAAGTTGTTCTTCTCATAGCGGCAGTAATAACAATACTTGAGGACAATCATTCTACGCAGTGGTTTGATTACGTCTCCCGGTTGAAACCGGGAGTTTTTTTATTACTTCAAAATAATGGAACATTTTATTAGTTTATTTCGTATAATCTCCTTCTTAAGTCAATCCCTTACTAACGCAATTATCCTGAGTTACTGGAGCTCAAATCGAAACGCCATCGACAGTACACCTGAAATATCCCGCTAAAGGTCTGATATCCCTTGGAATGGTTTACTTCTTTTGGGGTAGCACTTACCTCGCGATTCGGATTGGTGTCGAAACCGGTAGTGGATTCCCTCCATTTATTCTCGGTGCTCTTCGAACGCTTGTCGGCGGCAGCATCCTCTTATTGTGGTGTGTTTTACGTAAAAATCGTTTGCGGTTATCAGGTCGGCAAACGCTCCATCTCGCAATATCCGGTATCCTATTATGGGTAGGTGGTAACGGTTTGGTGAATTGGGCGGAACAACACGCCGATTCCGGTTATTCCGCTCTATTGGTTGGTGCACTTCCGATTTGGATGGCGATTATGGAAGCGGTTCTGGATCGCCGTCGTCCTACTTTGCCCCTCATCATCGGAATACTAACCGGATTTATCGGTTTAATAGTCCTGACTTTTCCCGTGATTCAGCATGGCAATTCCCATGACTGGTGGGCTGTAGTTGGTTTGTTACTTGCCCCGTTGTTTTGGGGTGCCGGTTCCTTGGTGTACCAACGTAACCCAACCAATCTCCCGGCGGTTGCCAGCGCCGCATATCAACAACTATTCGGTGGAGTCGGTTTTGCTATCGTTTCATTCGCTACCCATGAACCCATGCTCCATCCCACTCCTCACGCATGGTTTGCTTGGGCATACCTTGTCGTTGCCGGTTCATTGTTCGCATTTACCGCATTTCTTACCGCATTGCAACTACTCCCCATTTCTTTGGTTGCAACTTATGCTTATGTTAACCCGGTGATAGCCGTATTCTTGGGATGGCTTTTCCTCAATGAACCGGTCACTGGCTATACTTTTGCCGGGACCGGTTTAATCATGGTTGGTGTGTTTGGTGTTTTTCGGGCGAAACATCGAATAAAAGTGAATTAAAAACGGTTCTACCATCGATGTGGCAGAACCGTTTTATGCGCGCCCTGAGGGATTCGAACCCCCAACCTTCTGATCCGTAGTCAGATGCTCTGATCCAATTGAGCTAAGAGCGCTGAAATTCAACACTTTTAAGGCGTGTAGTTGCTCAATGTATATGTTTTTAATAGTACAGTCAAGAAACCGGATTTTCGTACATTTCGTGTCTAAACCGCTTCAAGTCACCCTTTTTACTTTACGCTTTCAATTCCGTAAGTTGTTAGGTTCGAGAAGTGGGGGACACTGTTTCGACACTGATAAATTATAAGAAGATTTTCTCACGGAGTTACAATGAATCGATTTGTCAAAGTAGTCGCTACTGTCGGGTTAGCTGTCGGGATTCTTTTACCGTTACTTACGGGTGCAAAAGAAGTACCTGCAACAACCGACCCGATAAAAGCAATGTTAAATTCGGTCGAAACTTATCAACTTTCAAATGGATTGAAAGTGTTAATGTTACAGGATCATAGCGCTCCTGTCGTTACCGTTCAATTTTGGGTGAAAACCGGCAGCCGTAACGAGGCACCCGGTATTACTGGAATCTCGCACCTGTTTGAACACATGATGTTTCGTGGTTCGGTCAAGTACGGCCCGGAAGAGCATGCCCGCTTGGTGAAACGGTATGGTGGTGAATGCAATGCCTTCACGACCGAAGATGAAACGGTATTTTTTGAAACCATTGCAAGCGACCAACTCGAATTGGTCCTCCATTTGGAAGCCGAGCGCTTTGCGAATCTTAAGCTTGATTCAACCGTTCTCGAAGAAGAACGCAAAGTAGTTTCTGAAGAGCGTCGCGAGCGAACCGACAACAATCTGTTCGGTAACGCGCGGGAACAACTAATTATTAATTTCTACAAGAGCTCAACCTATGCATGGCCGGTGATTGGGTGGATGCATGACATTATGCATTATACTGTACCTCAAATTCAGGAATACCACCGCCTCCATTATCCGCCAAACAATGTTGTCGGAATTATTGTCGGCGATTTCGAAAGCGCGGATGCCAAAAAACTCTTAGACAAATACTGGGGACAAATTCCTTCCGGCCCAACTCCTCCCCAACCCGATATGTTCGAAATACCTCAGCACGGCGAACGGCGCGTACTGCTGAAACGGCAAGCCGAACTGCCGATGCTGTTTGCGGCTTATCACATTCCACCCGAAACTGATCCCGATATTCCTGCACTGGAAGTACTTTCCAAAGTGTTGAGTCATGGACAATCGAGCCGTTTATATCAACGCTTGGTGTATAAGGAACAGGCGGCGCGCTTCGCCGGTGGTTCCGTCGATGATCATATTGGCCCAAGCATCTTCATGTTTTATTTAGGAATGAAGCAGGGAAAACCGATTGAAGATGGTGAGAAGAGTTTGTGGGAAGAGGTCGAACGGTTGCGTAATGAATCGATCACCGAAAACGAGTTAATTAAAGCGAAGAACCAAAATGAAGCGGAAATGATTGGTGGTTTGAGTAAGACGTTCGAACGCGCTCAAACCCTCGGTGAATATGAAATCGGCTACGGTGATTATAAGAAATTCGGCGAAGAAGCGGATGCGGTCAGCAAAGTAACCGCGGCGGATGTACAGCGTGTCGCGAAAAAATATCTTGACCCCGATCAGCGCACCGTGCTTATCGTTGTACCGACACAGGAAACTGAGAATGCTGATCCCGCAACAATGCAGAAAGGAAGCCACTAATGATTCTCAAATTTACTTCTTCGACTCTCCGTCGAACCATTGTTGCTGTATTTTTATTTGCACTAATCGCAGTAACTGTATTTGCCGCGGATCCTGTACCGGCATTTAAACCCACTGATGTAATAAAAACCACACCCGTTACGTTGCCGCCTTATACGTCAGTAACGCTGCCCAACGGCTTAAAAGTTTACCTGTTACCGCAAAGTAAACTTCCTACCATCGCGTTTCGCTTAATCATTAAAGCCGGTGCTGTGAATGATCCGGCTAATCAGGCCGGTATCACCGATTTTGCCGCTAGTCTTCTTCGCAAAGGTGCGAACTTTCACGGAAAAGATGTTTCCGCGAATGCGATTTCTTCCATGATTGATAGCGTCGGCGGTTACCTTGGAGCCGGTGCCGACTATTCATTTGTCTATGCAACTTCGTGGGGATTGTCGAAACACAGCGATTTATTACTCGACTTACTTTCGTCGGTCGTCCAAAATCCTACGTTCCCCGATCAGGAAATCATGCGTAGCAAGTACATCCAATTATCGCAAATCATGGCGAAAAAAGATGAACCGGAAGAAGTGGCCCGCGAAGTCTTCCGTAAGGAACTATACGGCAACCATCCACTCGGTCTTCCTGCTGAAGGAGATAGCACCTCTGTAACCTCGTTCACGCGTGATATGGCGGTTGCCCAATGGAAGATGCTGGCAATTCCTAATAATGCCGACCTTGCTGTCGTTGGTGATTTCAATAAAGATGAAATGGTGAAGAAAGTTACCGCAGTGTTTGGTAGTTGGACGAAAGGTGAATTGCCGCCAACCGTCGAAAATGCGAAAGTATCGATTTCAGGAATTCAAGTTATACTTTGCAATCAGGAAGATGCGGTTCAATCGAATATCCGCTTCGGACATGCCGGTGTTGCCCGCAACCATCCTGAATATTATGCCATCAATGTTATGGAATCGATTTTGATGGGTGGTGATTTTGACAGTCGCCTTACCAAAGTTATCCGTACCGAAAAAGGGCTTACTTACGGTATCGGTGGCGGTTTCCGCATGGACAAACTTGCCGGGCCGATGTCGATAGGAACTTCGACCAAGACCGAATCGACCGGTGATGTGGTTAAAACAAGTTTGGATGTTCTGAACGAATTCCGCAAAAACGGCCCGACGGACGATGAATTGAAACAAGCGAAGATGTACCTAACCGGTTCCTATCCGCTGAATTTCGAGACTCCAGATGATATCGCCAGTGAAATTCTCGACCTCGATTTATTCGGTTTACCGGCGAATACCATTCCCGAATATCGTAATTCCGTAGCGAAAGTAACCAGCAACGAAGTATTGAAAGTCGCTACGAACTTGGTTCATCCCGACAATATTTTGATTGTTGTTGTCGGTAAAAATTCGGAAACACGCAAGCAAATCGAAGCGTTGAAAATCCCGAATCTTACTATCAAGGAAGTTACGTACTAATTCAAGAAAGTGAACTATGGCATTCTCAATCAAGCATAGAGCTGTCGGAACCATCGATGAAATTGAGACGAAGCTAACTTCTGCATTAAAGGAAAATGGCTTCGGAGTTTTATCGCGTTTGGAAGTCGATAAAATTCTCGCCGAAAAAATCGGTGTTACTATCGCTCCTTACCGTATTCTTGGAGCATGCAATCCGCGGCTGGCGTACGAATCGCTTAAAGTGGAACCCGAGATCGGAGTATTTCTTCCGTGTTCGGTATGCTTGCGCGAAGAAACCGACGGAACGGTTTCTATTTGGGCATTAGACCCCAGTGCAGTGGTGGAAGCGATACATCAACCCGATTTGACGGAAAGTGGCTTACAGGCCCGAGCACTCATCGAGCATGCCTTAGATTCGTTATAACACAACTATTCTTCCATAAAACAGGCGCGGAACTCGAAAGGTTTGCGCCTGTTTTGTATATTTGAAGGTCAAGGAGTTTTCTATGCCGCAGGAATTGGATCGGGGAATGGAGCGTGCGCTTCGACAGGCGCAACTTGCTTATGATTCCGGTGAAGTCCCCGTCGGTGCCGTCGTAATGCGCGGCGAGCGCGTGCTCGGAACCGGATACAACCGCATGATTGCCACTACCGATCCAACCGCACATGCCGAACTGATTGCCATTACCGCTGCTTCACAAGCATTAGGCGAAGAAATCCTCGAAGGTTGTACCCTCTTCTCGACTCTCGAACCCTGTCCAATGTGTGCCGGTGCGATTGTCCTATCTCATATCGAGCGTGTCGTTTTTGGCGCATCCGATCCAAAACTCGGTGCCTGCGGAAGTGTTTACAATTTATTGGAAGACGGTAAAGCAAACCGGAAAATAGTCGTCATTGCTGGTATTCAGGAATTTCAGTGTGCTTCTTTACTCCAATCCTTTTTCCGCCGATTACGTGAAGATGCGCAGCGGAAAAGTCGTAATGGTCACGAATTATCATGATACTCTTCCTTGAAATATTGGCTGTACTCATTCTGCTGATGGTAATTGTGTTGTCCGTTCCAATTCATCTCGGTTTAAAATTGAGTGATACCGGAACGACGTTCAACTTACGCATAATACACTGGTTTCTCTTTAGTTTATATAAGTCATCTGATGAGCCCCGTAAAGAAAAGAGCAAAAAGAAATCAGAGGAAAAAGTAGAATCGGAAACGACTGGAAAAGCAAAAGAAGAAGAAGAGGATAATTTCCCGTGGTTTTCCTTTCTTGTTTCTGAACGCAGCTTTGTATTGGATATCATTCGCCACTTGTTACGCGCCCTCAATCGGCTGTTTCATATCCCACGGTGGGAGCTAATTCGTTTTCATTGGCAAATAGGGGGTGACCCTGCGGTAATCGGAATGCTCACCGGACTTTGTTGGTCAATTCTTCCCTTTGTTCCTAACCGGTTGGATTTTTCATTTGAACCCGATTTTATTGAAGGCATTTCGAAGTGGGAATTAGAACTAAAAGTATCGATTGTCCCTTTGTTTGTGATTGGTTGGTTAATCTTAGAACTAATCCGCTTCCCGTGGTTTCGCTCGTATATTTGGTGGCGTCATAAACGCCGGTTTTATACTGATGTATCGCCAAAAATCGCCTAAATTAACCGCTTGCTACCAACAGTTAAAAGAAATACATTGTTTTGTTTAGGTATTTCCGAGAGAGTGGCGGAATTGGCAGACGCGTCAGACTTAGGATCTGGTGCCGAAAGGCGTGGGGGTTCGAGTCCCCCCTTTCTCACTCGTTTCGGTAACTCTTAACTGTGTTACCATTCATTTAGTAAAATACAGGAATTATACATGATTGAAGCTTTACAATCCGATAGTAAGCGAATCGACCCGACAACGATTGAACTACGGATTACGATACCCGCAGCAGAATTATCCAACCGTTACCAAGCGCAATTACAAGAGACTGCTGTTTCGGTGAACTTACCCGGCTTTCGTCCCGGCAAAATCCCTATGTCGATAGTCAAAGCGAAATTTGGCGAAGCCCTACTTGCCGATTTAGCGCAAAATCTCATTCAGGAGGCATTTCCACAATCGTTGCAGGAAACGAAAATTGACCCGGTTGCAACCGCCGAGATCGAAGATGTCGTGTATGGCGAAGGCAAAGATGTCAGTTTTACCGCAAAAATACCGGTAGCGCCTGAATTTGAAGTCAAGGATTTTGAAGGTCTCACTTCTTGGAAATATGCAATTGAAATCGCCGAATCCGACATTGATGAATCGTTGACCGAGCTTCGTAAACGGTTCGCAACCCATCCTGCAATCGATTTACCGGCGACTGAAAACAATTTCCTCGCGTGTGAAGTCACACAATTGGATAATGACGGGTATCCCCTACGTGATTCGATTCGTAAGTTCGATGCACTGCCAATCGCAACCGATCCGCTCGGAGCGGGTAGTACAGCCCAATTAGTTGGTGCCGTCGCTGGAGAAACCCGGAAAGTCGTGACTACAGCACAAGTCGAACACGAAGACCACCACCACGAACATACTTATTTCTTTAAGGTCAAAATTGACAAAGTTGTCGATGAAATTATTCCTGAATTGGATGATGAGTTTGCAAAACAATTCGGTCGCTTTCAGAACCTACAGGAATTACGCGATGCAATCCGCGATGAGCTAAAGGAAAATGCTACCCATCGTTCCGAAGAGGGCTTATTGGTCAGGTTGCGGGATGCCGTGATTGCCTCCAATGATATCGAAGTTCCCGAACCCTTGGTAACACTTGTTGCACAACGAATGCAACAAGAGTTGGAAGAACGTTCTCCTGTTTCTGAAGAGTTAGTGGAAAAAATTCTGAAACCCGCGGCGAAACAATCAGCAAAGTGGGAATTGATTGCGGAACGAATTACCCAACAACTATCGATTATTCCGACCGACGAAGAAATTGAACGCGAAATACAGATGTTCGCCCGTAAGAACCGTGTTCCAGTCGCAGATGTGAAAGAACGGTTCGAAGACCCGGTACGACGGCGCTCCCTCAAAATTGGCATCGCCGAACAAAAAGCACTAACTGCGATTAGGGAAAAAGCCCAAGTCGAGGAAAAACCGATTGGATTCGCCGAATTCGGAAAACTTCAGGAAGTCTGATACTCCTAAGCCGAATAAATTAATTGGTTTGAGAACAATTCAATTCACACCGTTTGAGCGCGGTCTTTTCTTGTCGGTGACGTTTCTATTAATATTGCTTGCGGTGCCGCGGGCGTGGTTGATACGGCGACCACCACCAGAAGAAATTTCCAATGTGTCCGGTCAGCCAACTGTTTTCTTGGCGGATTCGACAATTAGATTTCCACTGGATGTGAATAAAGCATCGATGGAACTCTTGCAGGTTATTCCCGGTATTGGGCCGAAATTAGCACAACGAATTATAGTCGCGAGAATAAAACAACCGTTCCGGTCGCTACCTGAAATCGCAGCTCGGGTTCCCGGAATTGGTGCTTATACTCTGGAACGGATCACACCTTATTTAACATTAGATACCAACGCTTTGCGGGGGAATCAATGAGTCTGGCAGTACTTTGGTTACGTGAAAACGAACTCGTTTTAGGCGAATTGTCCGAGTTGGATGGTGTATATTCGTTTCAGGAAACGGCTATGGTCGAAGCACCAATCCCGTTGGATCCGATTTTAACGAAATCTGAACCGGCAATCGCTTCACTTGCAGCGCATTTCAATTCACTTGTTGCTTCTTACCCTCCTTCTGATAAACAAATAGAAGTTTGGTTGCCGCCGCAATGGGGTATCCAATTAATTATTCCCATCCCTTCCCTTCCGGCAAAAGATATTATTGAACAATTGACGTGGGAAGTACGCAAGCAGTTACAAACCGATCTTGACTATTATCTTTATTTATATCGGGATCGCGGCGATGGACAGTATGAAGTACGTTTGATGCGCCCTGCCATCGTTGCCTTTTGGAAAAAATTCTTTAGCGATGCTGGATATACGGTTAACGCCGTGCGGTTGGCCGAACAAGGCCAACCGTACGAAGATATTATCGCATTCGATTTTAAATCGCTGAATGTTATCAGCAGTGCTGTTTCAAATATCGAACCGATTACCGAAGAAATTGAGTTCTCGCTATCTGTTCATAAAAAAGTGCGACTTGCTAAACAAATTTTCTTACTTGCCGCGGTTGTGATTGTGGTTAGTTCAGGTGTCTATTATGAATCGACTCATCTTCATCCCAAACCGAGAAAACCATCGAACTTAATTGCATTCAACGCTACTCCACCCCCGAAAATGCAACCTACTCCGGTAGCTTCGGGTTCGGATACTGCACATGCAAAACCTATTCCCGTACCTATTCCGGCACCGGTTACACAAGCATCATCAATTCAGGAAGGTTCTTTAAAAACGGTTTTTCTGCGCATGCTAACAAGTTCATCGGAATTAGGAACGCTTGAGCTTGCAAGTTTAATTCCCGGTCAAGCGGTTTATCAATTAATAACAAATCATGATGGTTCAGATGCATTTCGAAAAGCATGGAAAAGTAATAACGGTGCCGACGGTGACATTAATACGAAATACGATGCTTCAACGCGGCGATTAACAGTATGGTTGGCGTTACCGGTGTTTAAACCCGATCCCGCATTTACCATACCAGTTTCAAAGGATGTTTCGGTGGATGCATCTTCCGCAAATGCATCGCCGGATGTATTATTAGCGGCAATCGCACAATGGCAGTCGCTTCCTTATCGGATATCGATTATACCCGACGGGAACACACTTCGTGTAGTAGTTGTAAAATAATCAATGAAAAAAAGGAGAAAACCCATGGCAGGCGAAAGCACCAAAGATATTTTAGAAACTTTGTTGGATAAATTGTCCGGCATCGCCGCGACGAAAACAGTAGTGGGCGATCCGGTCACCGTCGGTGACAAGATTATTGTACCCGTAGTTAAAGTTACCCTTGGTGTCGGTGCTGGCAGTGGTGGAGCAAACGCCAAAGCTGACAACGCAGGTGCTGCCGGTGGTTCCGGTGGTGGCGCTGGATTAGCAATCGCACCGGTTGCATTCATCGTCATCGACGGTCACAATATTCATCTCTTCGGAACCAAGCCGAGCGTATTGGACAACCTGACGGCGAAGCTTCCCGATATGGTCAATACTGTCGTCAATGCGATACCGAAATTCAAAAAAGCAACCGAAGGCGAACCGAAAGAGAAGAAGGACGAGGAATAACGCTTGAAAGCCAAGATAGCGGTTGTACCCGGTACCTTCGATCCGATAACCAACGGACACCTTGACATCATTCGAAGATCGTCCGTATTGTTTGATCGCATTATCGTTTGTATTGCTTCGAACCCGGAAAAAGCCCCTTTGTTCGACCTCGACTCTCGAGTCGAGATGATAAAAGAGAGCGTTGCTGCGTTTCCCGGAATTGAAGTCGATACGTTCGCCGGATTAGTTGTACGGTTTGCCGAAGAACACAACGCAATTGCCCTCATCCGTGGTGTCAGGGCGATAAGTGATTTCGAATTTGAATTTCAGATGGCGCTCATGAACCGGCGTCTTGCACCGGAAATAATTACGCTCTTCATGATGCCGCATGCGCGGTACACGTACTTAAATAGTTCGTTGATTCGAAATGTTGCCTCCCACGGCGGTGATGTTTCGCAATACGTACCGGAACCGGTCTTACGGCGTTTGCGGGAAAAATACCCCATGTTCCGGAATCCGGAATGAGTGGTAACACCTCTCGCGGAAAGTTGATTGTCCGGTGGCTTTCTTCGTTGGTGGGTATTGTTGCTATTGTTGTCTATTTTGCTTGGCAATCGCCCGCGGGATTTTTTGAAAAAGGACTGCATGTCGACCTATTATGGTTGGCATGCGGTTTTTTTTTCTATGGTGTGTTCCTCATTCTTTCGACGATCCGCTGGGGAAATCTTCTTTCCGCTGACCCAACCATCCTCCCTTGGAAAGATTTAACAATCGTGACTCTGATTGCGAAAGGGCTCGGTTCCATTACTCCGATGAACGCCGGAGAATTTTATAAGGCCGAACTTTCCCATCGTATCTTGAGCGACGGTCGTGGTTCCCAATATGGTATAGTAGCGGTCGAACGGGTTGTTGACGTATCTACACTATTATTGTGCGCTTCAATCGGAATTTTTACCCAACCCAAACTTCGAATTTATTTTGCCGATAAAGTTCCGTTTGTTATCGGAATTGTCATTGTAACAATCGCAATCGGTATCGCATCGCTGTACTTCGCAGTACGCTTTTCACCGAAACTACGAAGTCTGTATAATGGCATGACTGGCGCGTTTAGATTGTTGTGGATTCGTAAGAGCATCCTACCCCTGACAATTTTACTTTGGCTCTCGATTGCGGTGATGTGGTGGACGCTCGCCGCAGCTTTTCATGCGAACGTATCTTTTTCCGATGCTCTTCTCATCATGAGTATTACCACATTTATTATCGTCGGTAGTTTTATTCCCGGTGGACTTGGAATTGCTGACATAGGAGCCACACAGATCGGTATTTGGCTGGGCTATCCCCCGATGCAGGCATTCCTTTTTCCCCTCGCTATTCGCGCCAATACTTTTATCAGCTTGCTGTATGGAGTACTCGGTTGGTTCCTCCGACAGTTGAAGAAGTAATTTGATTTAATGATTTTAATTTATAAATATTTGTTATTATTAAATATACACAATGTATTTTTCAATAACTCACCATTTTCCGAGTATTAAATTATTCACTATATTTATAGTGAAATTGCATTGAAGCAATCAACAAGTATCCTACTCTAATCAGTCACCGTACTACTTTTTCTCGATTGCTTCGCCGGCCATGTAAACCGGTAAAACATGCTTCGCATTCACCACGCAGTATCATTTCCTCTTGATGGAGATTTCATGATTCCTGAACCATACCGTATAAAAATGGTAGAACCCATTCATCTTTTACCACGCTCAGAACGCGAACAAAAAATTCGTGATGCCGGTTATAACCTTTTTAGTTTAAAATCAGAAGATGTCTTCATCGACATGCTTTCCGATAGCGGCACCGGTGCAATGTCCAACGCACAGTGGGCGGCGATGATGATGGGCGACCACTCACGCCCGAACCCGAACCT
>CAZPUW010000018.1:0-16572 GCA_964589795.1 uncultured bacterium | reverse complement strand
GCTGGCAAAATTGCCTCTTCTCGAAATGTACGATATTACCGATACCGGCATTCCGGGACCGGATACCGATTATCGTAGATCATGTGACGACACTTTGCGGGCCGGGTGAATTAATAGATGTGATAGTGACGGAGCGGGGGATTGCAATTAATCCGCGACGTAAGGATTTACTCGAAGCGACAAAAAATTCAGGATTGCCAATTCGTAAACTCGAAGAGATAAAGAAAGAAGTTGATAAGATGTGCGGTATTCCGAAGAAGCCGGTGTTTACCGATGATGTGATTGGGGTAGTGAAGTGGGTAGATGGGACAATTCTGGACAGCATTTTCAAATTAAAAGAGTTACCTCGATTTGCTCCAACCGGTGGTAGCGGCGAATAGGATAGCAACGTACATAGGTAGTGATATAGATTTATAATGCCAACAAATATTGCCTGAGTAAGAACAATAGAATCAACCCCTTATTAATCACTCCGCCTTGGCGTAGTTCACTCCGTAATTATAGTATAGAGTGTCTTAACCGAACGTCTGCTGTATCAACTTACAGTACCGCTTTATTCACTCCCCTTTGTTTCCGAGGAAGTGATGGGTTATAGAACCCACGCTACAAACTTTCCGGACAGGAAAGAGCACCCGCTCTACCATTGATGTAAACGCATTTCGATTGTCGGTTTCCACTTCTTAACCCGTTTAAGAACCGGTTTGTTTGTGCGCGCACAAACGATTTGTGTTTGGCGTACAAAAAGCCCGAGGTACTCATGCGAATTTTATTAATTAGTCCACAATGTCCGGAAACATTTTGGAGCTTCAAGTATGCATTGAAATTTGTCTCTAAAAAAGCCAGCGGCCCGCCGTTGGGCTTACTCACTGTGGCTGCGATGTTACCCAAGGATTGGGAGAGGTGCTTAGTCGATATGAATGTGTCCCAACTTTCTGATAAAGCAATCGTGTGGGCCGATTATGTTTTTATCGGGGCAATGTCGATTCAGCGGGAATCGGCGATTGAAGTTATCAAGCGATGTAAGTCGTTAGGAAAACCGATTGTCGCCGGTGGCCCCTTGTTTACCGCCAACTATCTTGATTTCCCGGATGTCGATCATTTTGTTCTCAACGAAGCGGAATTAACACTTCCCGTATTCTTGAATGACATGGAACACGGAGAATTAAAGCGGATTTATACGACTACTGAATGGGCGGACATCAAAACCACTCCGATACCGAGTTGGGACTTAATCAATTTCAAGCATTACGCAACGATGAATCTCCAATATTCCCGCGGTTGTCCATACGATTGCGAATTTTGCGATATAACCGTTTTGTACGGTAGAAATCCACGAACGAAAAACACCAAACAACTTATTGCCGAGTTAGAGAGTCTGTACCAAATGGGGTGGCACAGCCACATTTTCCTTGTCGATGACAATTTTATCGGAAATAAGAATAAAGTAAAAAAAGAAATTCTTCCAGCCATCATTCGCTGGCAAAAAGAACATAAGTATCCGTTTGTATTTTCGACCGAAAGTTCAATCAATCTTTCCGATGATGAGGATTTGATGCGTCAGATGGTTGTCGCAGGTTTCGATGCAGTCTTCATTGGAATCGAGTCACCAAATGAAGAGAGCTTGATTGAGTGCGGGAAAATTCCGAATAAGAACCGTGACTTAATTGCATCCATCAAAAAAATTCAACATTTCGGTTTACAAGTGGAAGGTGGTTTCATTGTTGGATTCGATAACGACCCACTTTCAATTTTCCATAAACTCACCGAGTTCATTCAGGAAAGCGGCATTGTCACTGCGATGGTCGGGTTACTGAATGCGCCACACGGAACGAAACTTCACACTCGACTTGCGAAAGAAGGGCGTTTGTTACAGTCAATCTCCGGCGATAACACCGATTTCTCGATGAACTTTGTCCCGAAAATGAATCAGGAAGTTCTCATCGCAGGATATCAGGATATTCTGAAACATATCTACACTCCGAAACATTATTACGCGAGGGTTAAACATTTCCTCAATAACTACCAGATAGGGTATCCACTCCGGTTTCGTATCCATATCAGCGAACTTTCCGCATTGGGGAAATCGACGGTATTACTTGGTGTAATCGGCAGGGAGCGGTACCAATACTGGAAACTCTTTTTTTGGTCGCTTTTCCGGCATCCACGCCTTTTTCCATTATCGATTACGTTTGCGATTTACGGATTCCATTTTCGGAAGGTTTGCGAATATTATCTTGCAACTTCATCTTAATTTAGGTTTCAATTGGTGTTTTACTTTTGTATTTTGTTGACGCGCATTTTCGTTACTAACGAAGTACAACCAATAACAGGAGGTAAAGCAGTATGGAGTGGAAAGCATTATTACACGGTCAATTTGAATACCAATACTCAGTCGCGGGGAAATTGATAGATATGGTGTCTGACAGCGAGTTAAGCTGGAAACCAGCTACCGGACAAAACTGGATGACTACCGGACAATTGTTGTATCACATCACAGAAGCGTGCGGACTTTGCTGCAAAGGTTTCGTTACCGGTGATTGGGGCATGCCGGCGGATTTCGACCCAAGTACCGCACCGGAGGATGCGATGCTACCTTCTGCGGAAAAGATGAAAACGGTCACCAGCGTCGCACAAGCAAAAAAGATGTTGGCAGACGATAAAAAAGTTGCATTCGAAATGTTGGATAAATGCAGCGAGAAACAACTCGATACTCAAATCGCAAAAGCGCCGTGGGATGAGATGGATTTATCGCTCGGAGTGCGAATGTGGCAAATGGCAAATCATCTGCAACAGCACAAGGGGCAACTGTTTTATTACCTGAAATTGCAAGGAAAACCGGTGAATACAATGCACCTGTGGGGAGCATAAAAGCGGGTGTTGGGTTCAAGAAGAAAATAAAGAAGTTAAAGAGCGGTGAAAGCCGCTCTTTTTTTGTGAAATGAAAATGAATTCGTTCCGTTTTCGCTTGCTTTACTGATTTTCATCGTTCATTTTGGTGACTGAATTTGGCAAGGAGGGGTTATGGAATGGAAAGAAGTACTTCGAGCGGAATACGAACAAAATTATTCAATTGTGGAAAAGCTACTTGATCTTGTAAGTGATGATGAGTTAGAGTGGAAGCCGACAATTGGTAACAATTGGATGAGTATGGGTCAATTGTTGCGGCATCTTGCCAGTGCATGCGGTGGAATAGTAAAAGGATTTGTTACTGAGGATTGGGGAATGCCATCCGACTTTGATATGTCCAAACTTACCTTAGACATGGTGGTACCGAAACTTGACCAATTGAAATCAGTTAGCAGCGTTACCGATGCAAAAGCACGACTGGCTGCGGACAAGAAAACCGCATTCGAATATCTTGATAAATGCACAGAAGAGGCACTTACCACAAAAATGGTTAAAGCCCCGCTGAACCAACCGGATGCTCCATTGGGAGTTCGCTTGCTCAATGCGGCAGAACATCTTGACCATCACAAAGATCAACTGTTTTACTACCTGAAAATGCAGGGAAAACCGGTGAGCACAGCGAATTTGTGGGGAATGTAGAATTGGGTATTGGGTATTGGGTATTGGGTGTTAGGTGGTGGGCAGATAAAATGAATATGAAAGGGAGAGCGGTGAGTGCTGCTCTTTCTTTTTGGAAAAAACACACTGGGATGCTCAAAAGGATTTATAGCAATTTCATTGATGTTTCTTAACAAATCTCTCGTATACATATTTGCAGCTCATTTAACATGAAACAGACCATAAACAGGGGGGATAAAATGGAGTGGAAACCCATGATCGAGGGTGCGTTTGGTTATAATTACGGCATCACTGAAAAATTATTCGATTTAGTGAGTGACAATGAATTGAGTTGGAAGCCGACCATTGGAAATAACTGGATGAATGTTGGACAACTGCTTCGCCATACCTCAAGCGCTTGCGGCGGTCCGGTTAAAGGATATGTGACAGGCGATTGGGGAATGCCAGTCGGTGTAGACCCAACGAAGTTATCGTTTGAAGAAATCGTACCGCCGGTTGATAAACTGTTACCCGTATCGAGCGTAAATGATGCAAAAGAGCGGTTGGCGAACGACAAAAAGTCGGCATTTATGTATCTCGGCCAATACAGTGAACACGATTTGGATACAAAGATGGTAATGGCATCATGGGATCCGAAAGATGCACCGCTTGGACAACGCTTAATAGAATCCGCGATGCACCTCAACCAACACAAAGGCCAGTTGTATTACTACCTCAAGATGCAAGGTAAGCCGGTTCATACCGGTCATCTGTGGGGAATGTAACGAAAGGTCGTGGGTAGTGGGTGGTAGGTAGTAGGTAAAAAATTAAAAAAAAGAAAAAGAGCGGTGAAAGCCGCTCTTTTTCTTTGTGTAAAGACAACAAAATATACATTCCTCTTTATTCAAGAGGGACGAAAGATAACATAATCGCGAATTTGAATTACTTGGCTTTAGTCGCTTTGGGTTTTGCAGCTACTTTTACGGTTTTCTTCGGTGCTTCTTTTTTTGCGACTGTCGTGCCAGCGGGTTTTTTGCAGCATGCCATGATGAACTCCTTGTTGTAGTAATACTTATTTCACCGTAAATATACACATTTTGGTGTATTATTCTCAACAACGACTTGCCGCTTTTGCCCGTTCGTACTGAAATTCACTATCTTTAAGCTCCTATAACCTGACAATTTTTGGAGAAATTATGTCAAACAAGCATTACAAAATCGGTTGGATGCCCGGCGACGGCGTCGGAATCGAAGTACTCGAAGCAACCCGTATTGTCCTCGATAAACTCCCCTTTGACGCTGAATATGTTCATGGCGATATCGGTTGGGAGTTCTGGTGCAAAGAAGGAGATGCTTTCCCGCAACGCACAATCGATATGTTAGAAAATGTCGATAGCGCCATGTTCGGTGCAATTACCTCAAAGCCGGCGAAGATTGCCGAAAAAGAGCTTATCCCCGAATTGCAGGGCAAGGGACTCATTTACCGGTCACCAATTGTCAGGATGCGACAGCGATTCGATCTTTATAATTGCCTTCGACCATGTAAAGCGTATCCGGGTAATCCGCTCAATTTTAAAGAGGGAATAGATATTGTAGTATTCCGCGAAAATACGGAAGGGATGTATTGCGGCGTTGAATTCAGTCCAGTACCCGATGAGTTGAAAGCGGTATTAACGAAACTGTCGAAACCATTCGCCCCGTTCAGCCATCTCAACGGCCACGATTTCGCAATTTCATGCAAAATTAACAGCCGCAAAAGCTCGGAACGAATCATCCGCGCCGGATTCGAATTTGCCCGCCAACATAAGCGCAAAAAAGTTACGATAGTTCATAAGGCAAATGTGGTGCGCGCGACTGACGGCTTGTTTCTCGATATCGCCAAAGAAGTCGCGAAAGAGTACCCGGAAATTATTTTCGATGAAGCGAATATCGACGCGATGACAATGTGGCTGATTAAAAATCCATTCAATTACGATGTATTAATCGCACCCAATTTGTTTGGTGATATTATCAGCGATTTGTGTGCGCAGTTGGTCGGAGGACTTGGCTTCGGTTGCAGCGGCAACATCGGTGATAAACTTGGCGTATTCGAACCGTCACATGGCTCAGCGCCTAAGTATGCCGGACAATACAAAGTGAATCCGATTGCGACAATTCTCTCGGCGAAACTGATGTTGGATAAACTTGGTGAAGTAGAATTGGCGAAGGTCGTGGAAAAAGCAACCGCCGCAGTGATTAAAGAAGGAAAGGTGCGCACGTACGATATGGGTGGGAGCAATACGACAATTGAGATGGGCAAAGCGATTGCGGATAAGGTGTAAGAACAGATAACGGGTAATAGGTAACGGGCGACGGAAAAAAGATAAAAAAGATCGGGGAAAAGAAAGTATCCAATAAAAGTGAGGGAAGCGATGGCGAAAGAAAAAGATCCGCTTAGTGAACCTACTCTTTACTTCAGGGAAACACAACGGTACAACCCGTGGTGGGTGAAATTGCTGTTAGCGGCGGCGTTCTTTGGTCTTGGAATGCGGCTAATTTATTACCCGATGATAACGCATGATTATCATGCGATGATGGATGCCAGTGCACCAATGTCAGAATTTCCGTGGACACTAATAGTTCTTAGCGCAGTCATTATATTGACGATAATTTATTTGATGATGCGGTTGAAATTGGTGGTGGAAGTGCTGGAAGGCGGGGTGATGTTCCGGTTCTTACTCACTAACCGTAAGCCGCGATGGATTCCGAAAGAATCGATACATCGATTTGAAGCCGTACGATTCGGTCCCGACCAAATTTTACTTGATGGATTGTTGAAACGAGTACCGAATCAGAAGGCATACTTTATCGATGGGGATATAGCGATACGAATTACTACAAAAAATGGGAATATTGTTCAATTGGGTACAGTCGAACCGAACCGTTTCTTCCATGCACTGAAACAAATCGTACCCGAAGCACAATACTTGACGGAAACCTCGATGCGGTATCTCTCGAATGCCCCCGACTTTAAGGAGTTCGTCAAACCATGATTTCGCTACCACAACATGACCCATTCTACCATGAAGAACAACGGTTCAACCAGTGGTGGATTGTACTACCGATGCTCGTTCCGTGTGGTTTGGTTCTTTTTGGATTATATGTTCGAATAGTTTTAGGACAACCGTTCGGCCACGTTGGATCCAAACCCGCACCGCTATGGCTTGACGTGACGATGTTTTTCGTAATTGGAGTTGTCCTTCCTTATTTAATGCTCCGACTTCGTTTGGAAGTAGCTGTTTACCCGGACGGCCTTTATTATAAATTTCATGGACTCCATCTGCGGTGGCACCGGATGGGATACGATGAAATGAAGAATACGACAGCAGTGAAATATCGTCCGATTATGGAATATGGCGGGTGGGGAATCCGAATAGGCGTGAATAAAAAGGCATACAATGTATCGGGTAACGAAGGGGTGCTCATCGAATTGAAGAACGGTAAAACGGTATTGTTCGGTTCAAGAAGAATGCTTGAATTTGATGCAGCGCTGCGACAATTTGTTTTCCACACGAATAGCGGTTTTACAAAATGAATGACGAGTCAATCCGGTATCGCGAAGTACAATATTTCAACCAAATGTGGTTGAGAATACTTGTAATCCTCCCAGCCGCGATAATTTTATCCAGTTTTGTGTTTACATTGACGCACGATTCACCTATTGGGAATATGGGAACCGTACAAGACGATTGGATAAATTGGTTATTCGTTTTCTTCATCACGTTTTCACTCCCTATCATATTTTATTCTTGCCATCTGGTAGTAGAAGTTCATCCGACCGAATTGCTATTCCGGTTTTACCCATTTCATATCCGGTGGCATAGTATTAAGTGGGCGGAAATGCAATCAGCGGAAGCGCGAATATATCGTCCGATCCGGGAATACGGCGGTTGGGGAATCCGTTATGGACGCTATGGAAAAGCATATAACATATCAGGTAATCAAGGAGTACTTGTTACGCTGTTAAACGGGAATACCGTACTGTTTGGATCGCAGTATATGAACGATTTCGAAGCGGCAATCAAACTCGCAATGCAAGATTCGATTTAATAAATTTAGTATGCACTTATGAAATTCAAATCTATCGGCTACACACCACAATTAACGACTGGAGCCCGCATGTCCACTAGCGATACAATCACGAAAATTCAAGATACAACCTCCAATCCCGCTCCATTAGGATTGCTCGGATTTGGAATGACTACGGTTTTACTCAATCTGCACAATGCCGGTGCATACGGACTTGGCGGAATGATTTTAGGTATGGGAGTATTCATCGGTGGAATCGCACAGGTTCTCGCCGGATACATGGAGTGGAAAAAAGGAAACACATTCGGTACAACAGCATTTACGGCTTACGGGTTGTTTTGGCTATCACTGGTAGGGTTGATTGTAATGCCGAAACTTGGGTGGGCGAATGCATCGACGAATATCGAAATGTCTGCTTACTTACTCCTGTGGGGTTTATTCACACTCATGATGTTTATCGGGACGCTTCGATTGAACCGGATGCTACAAGTCGTTTTTTCATCCCTCGCACTGTTATTTTTCCTGCTCGCGTTGGGTGACTTTACCGAGAACAAGTCGATTACGATGATTGCGGGTATCGAAGGAATTTTCTGCGGATTATCGGCGATGTATGGAGCGTTGGCACAGGTGTTGAATGAAGTGTATGGAAAAGTAGTCTTGCCCTTGGGTGTTCCGGCGAAATAGCTTACGTTAGTATTGTTAGTTCCGGGGAATGGGTATGCGAGTGGCTTCGATAAGTTTAGGATTTTTAAACGGCGGAAAGTGGCATGGCTTTCCGGGTTGGATTGTACGGGTCGTCGAGCCGGATAATCCGGCTGCGCACGGTGAAGTTCTGGAGTCGGATGAAATTGTAGATGAGTGCCGCAGTATGCCGGATTCACCGGTAGAAATTACCGGTGCGGAACCACTCGCTTACGGCGCATTAGCAAATACATGCAACGAATTACTACTTCACGGGCATCGCGTCCGGGTCGTAACCGGGGGTGCGATTTCAGTTAGTCGGTTACCGGAGGGGGTTCTTCGCCGGGTGGTATGGACGAAACCACGCTCCAATTTAGAATCTTCAGCACTCCCGAGCGAACAAGTACTTTTAGAATTGGTTGATGACGACGAAATGGTGTTTGTGATTGAAAGCCGCGCATCTTTCGAATATGCCAAGCAGCGAATCCGACACCACCGGTTGACCCGAAAAGTCCAAGTAGAAATGATTCCTGAAGGGGCGGTTACTTCGGAACATCTTGGTGGTTGGATTTTGGAGACCGGTCTTCCGATACGATTAGGGATGAGCGGCGTGGTATAGTCAACCACTTTCAACAAATTCAACCCACCTCTCGTATTATCTCCATAAACAAACAGTACTGGTTTGATGGTAAATTTTCCAAAAAAGCTTCTCTTTATCTTTACAGCGCTTGCGTTGCTGTTGACTCCGCTGTATGCGGAGACAATCCATCATGCAATACATTCCGATTCGAACCAAGCCGACCATCGCGACAACGATCCGAACTGCGCCGTATGCCATTACGCCGGAAGTTCGATTGCTTCGTTAACGACAACCACAATTATTACCTCACCACTTGGAACTGACGAAACCTTCGTTACCATTCCATTATCACAACCAATCTTCGCCGAGATCTACCCTTCTGCGCAACCGCGTAGTCCTCCCACGAACAGTTAATCGAGTCATTTCATCTCGTTAATGAGTAACACCCGTTTCTGCGGGTGATTCGTTCGTGTATATAACGCGGAGGCATTGTGCGTACTAAAGCGCTCTTTACGTTTTTTCTATTGCTTGTTTATTCCGGTTTAGCATGGACTGCGGAAACCGGGCATGCCAAAACCGACGGCAATTTGGTTCAAGTCAAGGTAACAGTGACGGATGCGGATCAAAATATTCCTGTCGAATTAGCACGGGTAGTTTTAATAAAAAATGGACAATTCGTCGCTCATGGTGCGACTAATCCGGCAGGTCAAGCGAGATTTCGTGATGTCGAGAAAGGTACATATATCATTCGTGTTTGGTATATGGGTTACGAAACCTATATCGACACTGTAACTATCGACGACAAACACAACATATACTCAATAACCTTGAAACCACAGGGTGTAAAAGAAAATGAGATGGTCGTCTCTGAAAACCGTGAAGCAGAAACCTCACATTTAGATCAGTCGACCGGAAATCAGGTCTTCGAATCGGAGACATACCATGTACCTCCAACAGCACGAATGACAAATCTGATACAAGAGAATTTGTTGGGTGCAGTTCGCGCACCAACCGGTGAAGTACACATTCGGGGACAACACGGTGAGTTTACCTATTACATCGACGGCGTCCCAGTCCCTTTGGGTGTATTCGGAGGATTGAATGAAGTTGTCGATCCGAAAGTAATTGACCGCGCGACATTTGTGACTGGTGGGTTTCCCGCAGAGTATGGTGGGCAAAGTTCCGCCATCATCGACTTGAATAACCGGGTTCCGACGGGAACGTTTCATCTCGATGCGATGACGTATTTCGGCAGTTACTTAGTAAGCAATGGAACTAAACCATTTTCACCAGTAACTGAAGGAGCTGTACCTGTTTCGACGGGAGATACTTTGGGAGGAAGGGTAGGACTACTCCGCGCGTTGAATTCGAACGGGCAGCAATTAGGAATCAGCGATCATCTCGGAAGATTGGGATATTATGTTTCCGCTTCAAGACAAGAGACGGATCGAAGAATTGACCCACCGGTTGCAAATTTATTTCATGACCATGGATTTGATTATTTCGCATACGGGAAATTCGACTACATAATAAGCAGTACGGATTATCTGACGTCTAACCTCAACATAGGACAGACCGTAACACAAGTTCCCTATGATACAACCGAAGGGATCGCTTCTGACTTACAGAAAACAAGCAACGGTTTTCAAACACTCTCTTACTTCCACACGATAAATTCTGAAATCGACCGCGAAGAAAACCTATTTTTGGGCGGGTACGCAAGAGAAGGGAGTTTGACCTATACACCGGGCGACATGGATCCACCCGGTTTTCAATTTGTCGGAGATACAAATAATTACCTGCTCACCGAGAAGCGAAGTTTTACTACAGTTGGTGTACGCGCGACGTATGACCGTAGAATTTCCCATGTATTTATGTACAAAATCGGATTGAATGCGAGTAGTACAAACGGCACGGAAAAGTTTACCAGCAAAGATTCAACGGGTACTACCGGTCCTTCAATTACTACAAACTTTGCGGGATCAGATTTTGGTATTTTCGCGCAGGTAAATTGGCATCCTCAAGAATGGACATCTTTTGATATCGGCACTCGGTTCGACCAGCATATTGCTCCCGACGAAGCATTGCAAAGCCAAATCAGTCCGCGTATTCGTTGGAATTTTCTAATCGATCGGGATAATACGGCTTACCTGTATTATGGTCGTTTGTTTATGCCAACGAACATCGAAGGGTTACGTTCTATCGCGCTAAACGTGAGTAATTCGTTAGCTCCAACTTTACCTGAACGCGATGATTTTTATGAAGCGGTCTATACACACGCATTTTCCAACGGACTTCATAGTAAATTTGCGGCTTTTTATAAACATTCTACGCCCGGCGTTGACGATCAAACTGTAGGCAATAGTGCGGTAAAAACACCGGTGAATATTGCGGTAGTGAAAGTTACCGGCATCGAGTTGGGACTCACATATAGCAGCCCGGAAACACCTTGGTCAGCTTTTTTCAATGGTTCGATTATTCATGCATACGGATCCGGTGCGATAACCGGTGGGTTCCTCAATGTTGACGATGCTGGAAGCGCCACTGATTTGGATCATGACCAAAGGTTGTCCGTAGTGACTGGAATAAACTACCAACCAAGCGATTGGTTTGCGAATTTAACGAGTATTTATGGCTCCGGTTTAGCCAACAGTAATCCTGATGGTCTTGAGTACAAAACCGGACTATTCGATTTCAATCAAGGGACTCATACCACACCATCGTGGATATTCGACTTTAGCGCGGGGCATACCTTCCACGTAAACGATGGAGCGACTTTAGAACCATCGCTGTTTGTCACAAATCTATTGAACCATAATCATCTGATTAAGGGAGCTTTCTTTAGCGGTGCGAGCTGGGAAGAACCTCGGAATGTTGTTCTGAAGCTCGCTTACCACATGTAATATTTTCCAATCCGTATAAGTGGGTGGAGAGTTTTGGCAGATAATTTCTGCCCGCTTATGCGGTTATCATTCGATTAACCATGAGGAGGATATCGTGCGTCTTAGCAAATTGCTCGTTGTTTTTTCCACAATCATCCTTTACGGATCGATTGTAACACTTGCTTTCGCGCAAGCGACGGTAAATCCCGATATCAGTTTTATCGGGGACTTTCAAACTTCACTCCAAGATCAAAAAGAAACAGTAGACAAAGGAAAACCGGTTGTCGATTTCAAAGAATTAGAAATAGGTGGCGCCGGGCCGCTCAATCCTTACGTCCGGGGCGACATCAACTTGTCGGTCAGCCAAAGCGGTATCGACATCGAAGAAGCATATATGACGGTATTGCGCGGCCTTCCGCTTGGATTGCAATTAAAAGCGGGTAAATATCTGGTTGATGTGGGCAAATTGAATACCCAACATTCACACCAATGGGCGTGGATTGAACGACCACTTTTTCATAAGGAGTTATTCGGTGAAGAAGGGTTAAAGGACATCGGCTTCAATCTGAATATGTTACAGCCGTTGGGTGAGGGTTCAATCGGTATTTCAGCGAATTGGTTAAAAAACGGAGGATTGATTTCCGATTCGGAAGCAACTTCACCATACGCGCCTAACCGGGTGAATATGGCGGGTTCGGGGCGGGTTTCGTTGTTTTATCCAACAAGTGATTATTCCAATTTGGAAACCGGCGTGTCGGTTTTGCATAGCCAGATTCAGCCGACACGAATTTACTTTGAGTCGTCTTACATACCGTCCAATCCCACCGATGAGGCAATGGCAAACTTTGTCCCCGATAAGCGGTATGCTACTGTTGGTGCGATTGATTTAAAATGGAAATACAAACCGGACAACTACAACGGGTTCCAAATCATCGGGGAATATATGACACAATCGCGCACTAATCAGATTGTGTCTGCGATAGTTCATCCCGCAGGCGACACAACCTTTAACTCGACAAATAAATCGATAAAATCCTACGGTCTATTCGGTTTGGCGGAAATACGCTGGGCGCGACGGTGGGATGCCGGGGTGCTGTATGATTATGCGCAGGGAATCGAGAATGCTAACACCAATATGAGTGGGTATGGCGCATATGCCGCTTTTAGTGTAGCGGAAGAAACGACACGATTCGGATTGTTGTATCGAAGGAATTCGGCTACGGGAATCGATTCCTATAATTCGGTAACTTTGCAAATTCTGTGGATGTTAGGGCCGCATAAGCCGCATACGTTTTAAGTGGGGAACGGGTAACGGGGAACAGGCAATGGGTAAGAGGTAACGGGGAACAGGAAAATAAACAGATGGAGTACAGAATGAAGAAATTAGTTCTAACGACCATTGTCGTTATTTCGATGATGGCAATTGCGTTAACCGTAGAAGCGAAAATTAATGTCGTAGCATCGACCCAAGATATCGCCGCGATTGCAACGGAAGTGGGTGGTGATGCCATCAATGTTGATTATATCTGCCGTGGGACCGCTAATCCACATTCGGTCGAATTGTTGCCGAGTTATATGATGAAAGTCAGCCGGGCAAAATTGTATTTAAAGTTAGGCGTCGGTCTCGATTATTGGGCGACCCCTATTATCGACGGTTCGCGAAATTCCGAGCTGAAAATCGTCGATTGCTCGCAAGGGGTACATATTCTTGATGTACCTACGGGAAAAATCGATGCTTCCATGGGGGACGTGCACCCGGAAGGGAATCCACATTATTGGCTCAATCCTGAAAATGGAAAAACGATTGCGGAGAATATCCGGGATGGATTAATCGAAGTCGATCCAACGAATGAAAAGGTGTACCGCGATGGATGTCAAGCGTTCGAAACAAAACTGATTGGGAAAATCGTGCAGTGGAAAGAACGGGCTAAACCATTGCAAGGAATGGCAATCGTAACCTTCCACGAATCCTGGCCGTATTTCGCTGATGCGTTTGGATTGAAGGTGGTTGGGTTTGTAGAGCCGAAACCGGGAATTGAACCGACACCGTCGCATACTGCGGAATTGGTGAAATTGATCAAAGCGCAAAATGTAAAAATTATCGCGCGCGAACCATATTTTTCCGACAAAACCCCAAACAGTATTGCAGCCATGACCGGAGCGAATTCTTTGGTACTACCGCCGTCGGTTGGGGGCTCGCCGGAAATCAAAACTTATTTCGACTTGTTCGATAAACTAATCGGCGAATTACTCGCCGCCAACCAATAGGAATAAATATGCTCGAACTATTTTTTCAACCGTTCGTATTGCTGGCGTTGGGTACAGCGTTTATTCTGGCGGGAATTCATACGTACCTTGGCTTTCATGTTGTCAGCCGAGGGGTGATTTTCGTCGATCTTTGCCTTGCCCAAGCGGCGGCATTTGGAGCGGTCATTGCGCTTACAATCGGTTTTCCCGAACACGGCATCGAACGGTATTTTGTATCGCTTTTATTTACGCTATTCGGTGCATTATTGATTTCGTTCGCACGGACAAAAGACGACCGCGTTCCACAAGAAGCGTTTATTGGAATTATTTATGCCGGGTTTACTATTGGAACGATTTTACTTTTAGCAAAGCGTGCGGAAGGGGGAGAAGAATTAAACCATGTACTCTCCGGCTCACTACTTACTGTACAACCAAAAGAGCTGATTAAAATACTGGTTCTGTATGCTGGAATCGGTGTTTTCCATTGGATATTCCGAGAGCGATTTTTTGCAATTTCACGCAACCGGATAGCCGCGGCTGCAAGTGGCTTGTCGGTGAGGTTGTGGGATTTTCTATTCTACGCGAGTTTCGGTATTGTAGTTACTTCTTCGGTAGAAGTTGCAGGAGTGATGCTGGTATTTGCCTTATTAGTGATTCCACCGGTAATCGCGGTGCTTTACACGATGCATGCGGGGACACGGCTTGCACTGGGCTGGATACTTGGTTTCGGCGCGGCATTCTTCGGGATGTTGTTCTCCATCCGGTTTGACTTTCCGGTGGGTCCTTCGATTGGGGCGGTTTTAGTGGTCGCTTTAATATGTGGTGTTTTGATAAATATGGTAAAAGGATTTTCGAAACGAAGTAGTCGAGTTTGACCGGCTTTTTAGATGCACGGTTTTGACTGATGAGAGGACGCCTCAAAGAGACCGAGTTTCACAAGTATTTCCGAAGTAATTATACTAAAAGTGTTATATACCGTCATTCGGAGAGCTTGCTCACTTTTTCCCGTGCGTGAAACATGAAAGAGTGAAAAAATCACTCAATCGGACTCTCGGAAGTAATTGAAAGCATGTGATATCAAATGAATATTGCCACCTATTTTTACAACCCACTCGCAATCAATGACTTCTAACAAAATATTAACAAATGCCACAAGGTATTGTGGGTTGTGATTGTCATAACCACTACAGATTGATAGTTAAACTCTTGACAGTGCATGCTGTGTGAGCTATCCTTAGTAACAAGATTTGACTACAAGGTGCGAGTAGTAAAATGCAACTAATCGATCCTTGCGGTCGAATCGTGACCATCCATCATCCGGCACAACGGGTCATTTCGTTAGTCCCGTCGTTGACAGAAACGTTATATGGGCTGGGTGCAGGTCAGCAAGTTGTTGGGGTATCCAATTTTTGTACGCACCCACCGGAATCGGTTAAGAATGTACCGAAAGTCGGTGGTCAGAAAAATCCAGATTTCAGTAAAATCACCGAATTACAACCAGACTTGCTCCTTCTCAATCGTGAAGAAAACCGGAAAGAAGATTGTGAACGGTTATCTGCGCATTTTCCCGTGTATGTTAGCGATGTGCGCAGAGTGACCGATGTTCCGGAGATGATTCGCGACATAGGGCGTTTAACCGACAGGGGGTCCGCCGCAGAAGTACTGGCGGGCAAAATTGAGCAAGCGGTTATCCATACTGCGCTTGACCACATTCCCAAGCACTGCATACGCGTAGTAACACTAATTTGGCATTCGCCGCTAATGACGGCTAACGGAGACACTTATCTGAGCGATTGGCTGCGTCGTGCGGGAGCGGCAAATGTTTTTCAAGATGCCGCCGAACGCTATCCGAAAGTAACCATCGAACAGATAGTTGAAATGCGACCAGAGGTGATTTTTTTCCCATCAGAGCCACACCAGTGGACTGACGAAGAAATTAAATCGACGATGAAGAAAATTGAAACCTCAGGTTGGACGGCGGAACCGGTAGTCATCGACGGGGCGGCGATTACATGGTACGGAACGCGTACCCTAACGAGTTTACAGAACGATTTACCCAATTTGATTCGACGCATGAATACAATGGCGGCGGATAATGAGTAACAACACTAAACAACAACATAAAACCAAAACTATTCAGGTTGATAGCACAACCGATAAAGGACTTTTTGATATGTTTTTTTTCGAAGACATTGCCGAAGGGGGGCACATGGCAATAACTGAGACAATAAAGAAGGAAACAATCGCCGCAGTACCGACCGGGGAATCGCGAAACGGTGATTCAGCTATCAAATTGACGGCGGAAGAGCCGAAGGTGAGTAAGGCCGTTGCGGAAGAGGAGCCGTTGCGCGTCGAAAAGCCACGCGGACTACGGATGGAGCGACACTTTACCCGACCGGGAGTACCGGTTTTTGAAACGGTAGAGTGGGAGCTTCGCGACGCCGTCATATCCAGTGAAAAAGGAGAAGTAGTATTCGAACAACGGGGCGTAGAAATGCCGAAAAGTTGGTCGGCACTCGCGACCAACGTTGTTGTATCGAAATACTTCAAAGGGGGATATGGTACACCGGAACGTGAAAGCAGTTTGAAGCAACTCATCGACCGCGTTAC
>CAZPUW010000017.1:0-16576 GCA_964589795.1 uncultured bacterium | reverse complement strand
TGAGACCTTTTCCGGTAGCTTCGATGGTATCGGCATCCAATTCATGATTTACGATAAGATACTCACTGTGGTTGCACCTATTCCCGGTACACCGGCGGAGCGCATGGGCTTGCGCACCGGCGATAAAATTATTCAAATCGATGGCAAAACTGCTTACGGTATCGCGGAAGAAGATGTTTTCAAACGTATCCGCGGTCCGAAAGATTCAATTGTAAAGTTAACCGTTCGGCGTGATGGTGTCGATGAACCGTTGGAATTCAACGTGAAGCGCGCGAAAATTCCGCTGAACTCCGTCGAAACCGCTATCATGGTCAACAACAACACCGGTTATATTTTGTTGAATCAATTCACCGCGACGACCAGCGATGAAATGGAACATGCCCTCGATTCATTAGAATCGCTCGGCATGAAACGTTTGATTTTCGACTTACGCAACAACAGCGGCGGCTACCTTGAACAAGCGGTACGTGTCGCATCGAAGTTTTTACCCGAAGGTAAATTGGTCGTGTACACGCAAGGCCGCGACCCGCGTTCACGTCGTGACTACACCGTACTCAGCAGTGAAAAGCATCGCAAATTCCCATTGGTTATTTTGGTGAACGGTGGTTCCGCATCCGCATCGGAAATCGTTTCCGGCTCGATGCAAGACCTTGATCGTGGCTTGGTTGTCGGTACCACTACTTTTGGTAAAGGATTGGTGCAGACTCAAATTCCGTTGCAGGACGGTTCTGTAGTTCGTCTTACGACTGCGCGTTATTATACCCCATCCGGTCGTTTAATTCAACGTCCATACAAACTCGGTCAACGTGAAGAGTATCTTGAAGAAAGTTATACCCGCGAGGATACTATCATTGCGGTCGATACCACGAAACTCACCGCGTTTAAGACCAGTGCGGGACGTACGGTTTACAGCGGCGGTGGCATTACGCCGGATATGAAAATTCTTCCCGATAGATTAACGATGTCTTCGGCACGGCTTCGTAATTCGCGAATCCTTATCGAACAAGCGCAAAAAGCTGCGCCGGGTTATGCTACAAAATACGGCGATAACTTCGATAAATTTATGAAAGAAGCGACAATAACCGACCAAATGATTCTCGATCTGGCAAAAGCGGCGCGTGTGAATGATCCGAAGCTCGAATTGAAAGACGATGAGTTATTGAAAGACAAAGATTTTTTGGCATCTTCTTATAAAGGCGAATTGGCACAAGCGGTATTCAATTCGCGTCAGGACAGGTATCGTATCGTCGTACCGGATGATCCATTAGTAAAGCGGGCGTTGAATTTATTCAACGATGCCGAAAAGATTGCCGCACTACCACGTTAATCCCACAACGGGAAAAGTTACATCATGCGCTGTTTTAGAAGCTGGTTGATTTTTTGTTCTCTCGTTTTTGCATCACTTGTTTATGCAAGCGGACAAAATAACTCGTTACTCGATTCGCTAAAACAGCGCAAGATGGAAACGCCTACTACTACTGACCCGGTAACCTACGAGGATGACGCAACCTTCGGCACGTACAAACCATTGCATCCACCGTCCGCTGATGAACCGCTCGATTCTAAGCATCAGTTGCAAAAAGGGTGGCGTGTACGCATCACGACTGTAACGACACAAGACTCCGCTAACTACTATTTAAAATCAGTTGCGAAAAAATTGTCGGTCCCGACACAATTACTTATCGATAACGACAAGTATGAAATTCTCTGCGGCAACTACACCGAACTTCCCGAAGCACGCACCGCCGCCACTGCCGCTTACCGTGCCGGGTATCCCTATGCAGTTCCGGTCGAATCGTGGGTAATGACATCGGAACAAAAAAGTGTTACTGATACCACTCAACGACCGCTTGACGATAATATTTGTTGGCAGGTACAGGTAGCAGCAATGAGGACAAAATTTTCCGCTGATTCATTAGCTACGATATTACGAACATTGACGAAAGAATCAGTCGAAGTTGTACTACCATCAGATCGGGTATGGCGCGTCCGCGTTGGGAAAGCGCGAACTTCCGAAGAAGCTTCCAAACTTCGGGATACAATACGAGACCTTGGTTATAAAAATGCATGGCTGACCACCACGGAGATAAAATGACACCCCGCTATCTCACTCTTCTCACTTCCTTTTTTAGCATAATCCTCTGTTTTTCGACGACCTTTGCCGATATCATTCCCGTCGAAAAATTCGATCCGGTCGCCAGTGTGCCGATTACGTCAACCCTTACTCCCAGCCAACTTCCGTTGTCCGGCACTGGAAAGCTAAAAGTGACGATAAGTATGCCGGAAGGATATCATATCACTTCGCGTGATAACGGCTTTTTCGACATCAAAGCGAAGGATACTCTCGACTTAAAATTTGGCGAGTGGCAGTATCCTGCAATGGTGAAGTTTGGTAAGGAAGAAGTTTTTCAGGGAAAAATTATCGTTACCGCAGTCGTTACGGCTACTGGAACAGAGGATTGGCGATCAGTTCAAATCCCGCTTGCTATCGGATACCAGATTTGTGCGGAAACCGGGGCTCAACAATGTTTTCTCCCTACTGACCGTGTCGTGGTTGCATCATTTAGAAAAGTCGGTGCAACTGCTTCGAAAGCGGATGGTGAAATCAAAACAAGTACACGCGAAACCCCGAAACCGATACCTACCCCTGCTCCAGCACCAGTTGTCGATACTACAACCAAAGTGGCTCCACCGGCAGCCGCACCGGTAGTAACACAACCGGCAACAACGAATACGGATACCGGAAATCTGTCCATCGAAGATAAGTTTCAGAATGAATTAAAGCGTGGAAGTTGGTTTGCATTCTTTTTGGTATTTGTCGGTGGCATCTTAGGGTCGTTGACGCCGTGTGTGTATCCGATTATACCGATCACGATGGGTTACATCGGAAGCCGTTCCGGTGGTAGTAAACTGCGTGGATTTACCCTCTCATTAGCATTCGTCTTGGGTCTCGCCATCGTTTATTCCACACTCGGCTTGGTTGCGGCTTCGACCGGTGCGTTGTTCGGGTCATTTACCCAAACACCATGGTTCATTGTTCCGGTAGGGCTCATAATCGGGGTGATGGGAATTTCGATGTTAGGTGTGTTCGATATCCCTATTCCCGGATTTGCCGCCGAAGCGCAGGGACGTGCGAAAGGTGGATACGTCGGTGCAGCGGTCATGGGGGGAATGAGTGGATTAGTTGCCGCTCCGTGTGTTGGGCCGGTCCTGGTCGCATTGCTCGCATGGGTTGCACAATCGGGAAGTTTGCTAATCGGTTTCTTCATGCTCTTCACATTCTCCATTGGAATGGGATTGTTGTTTATCGTTATCGGTACGTTCAGTGGTATGTTGCAAGCGCTACCGAGCGCAGGCGAGTGGATGGTCACCATCAAGAAGTTCTTTGGAGTTGCATTGCTTGCCGGAGCGCTGTTTTTGATTAGGGCGTATATACCGACTTCGTTGTTGTATTTGGGTTGGTCGATATTGCTCGCATTCAGCGGATTTCTGTTGTGGGGTAAACCGTTATCTCCCGATGATGAGTTCAGCTTGGGAACGGCGTTCTATCGCGCTTTGGCATTGTTGTTGATGATTACTGCTATTATTGCGCTTATTGCAGTGGTACTGCCGCTGTTCGGATTGGATAAATTCACAGCAACCACACCAAGCGCGGCAACTACAGCGACTGCAAGTTCAGAATTAGCATGGATGCGCAATGATGAAGCCGGAGCGCTTGCCAAGGCAAAGCAGGAAAATAAGCCGGTACTGATTGACTTTTATGCCGATTGGTGTGCCGCATGCGTTGAGTTAGATGAGAAAACTTGGCCTGACGGTAACGTAAAGCAGGTTGTATCGGATTTTGTCTTACTTAAGTTTGATTTCACCAAACAAAACGATGCAACCAAAGCGTTGATGGTGAAGTATAAAATTCAGGGTTTGCCGACCGTTTTACTCTTAACCCCGGATGGTGTGGAAAAAAACCGTTTCGCCGGATTCAAAGCGCCAAATGAAACAATCCAGTGGGTAAAAGAAACGAAAATGTAGGTCAAAACCAGTTAGTTGACAATGTGAACTAATTGTTATATTTTATACGAAGTACGATTCGTATCACGAAATAGGAGACTAAGATGTCTGTCGAACAATGGGACGACGCACAGTTTGAAGCAAACATCGGAGAACCGGTTTTAACCGTAATCGACTTTGGTGCAACTTGGTGCGGCCCCTGCAAGAAATTGCATCCTATCATGGCGGAATTGGCGAATGAGTTTGGCGAAAAAATTAGAGTCAAGTATATCGATGTCGGTGTCGCTTTAAAAGTCGCACAAAAGTACAATGTATTCAGCTTACCACAACTGATTTTCTTTAAATCGGGGGAACGGTTGGCAACGATAAACGGTTTACAAGCCAAAGGGAAAATTGCCGATCAGATTAATAAACTGTTGGCATAATCGAAGAAGGGATCAGGGTAATGAAAAAGTGGGGGAAACTGGCCGCCGTGGCAATCGTAGTGATTGCTGCTGCAATGATGTGGGGTGGCCATAAGGATAATGTAGCGTATGCTTCGAATGATGCGTTTCCGGGATTTAATCTGACCGATTTGGATGGGAATTCACTTGCGCTGGATAGTCTGAAGAAAAGTGTCACCATCGTAAATTTCTGGGCGACGTGGTGCCCACCGTGCCGGGGTGAAATTCCGCATTTCATCGATCTCCAAAAGAAGTACGGTGATAAAGTGCAATTTATCGGATTGTCTGTCGATCGTGGCGGTGCCGATGGTATTACAAAAGTAAAGCAGTGGGTAACCGAGAATAACGTGAACTATCCCATTGCGATGGTCAGTATCGATTTCCAAGACCCATACCAAAATTTACTTCCCGAAGAAGATCGCGGTGGTATTCCGTACACGTTTGTACTCGATAAGAAGGGACACATCGCCGACCGGTTGGTTGGATATCGCGACCGTTCCTTTTGGGAAGGTGAGATTCAAAAACTATTGAAGTAAGCGAAATATTATACTATACTAACGAGGGTTCGGTTCGCGAACCCTCGTTTTCTATTCAAATTTATGCAATTGAAATTTCTAAAACGACTGCTTTTCCATCCACAAACTCCCGCTATTCCCGTGAGGTTATGTCATGCAACGCATTTACGTTTCAACTTGCCTCAAATCCTCAAGGATGGCCAATTATTATCATATTCAGGTCTGGTCGAGCGTTATGGATTTGAGAACGCGATGAAATATCTCCATGACCGGAATCGTTACGACTTACAGCAAACGCAGTTTAGCGATTATATCAATGTCTCGCTTGGGAGGGTATCATCCGATTATTTATTTCGGTTGAATGGTAAATCGTGGCGGATGGAATGGGTAGTGTTTGAATTGAATCCGAAATTATTAGAGTGGTCGAATTGGGTTGCCGCACCGGCAGGAGCGGCAAAACGGGACGCTGTGTTATACGCTGTACCTAACAAGGTTTCACGGGAAGATGCGTTAAAGAAATGCTTTGCAAAAACTGTGGCCGGAATCGAACGGCTCGAAAACGAAACTATCTTTGAAGAGCTACAACGTTTTCCCTCGAATGTACCGACTCATCCCAATTGCGAACTATTACTCACTGCACCGGTCGGTCGCGAACACTGGTTACGAATCATCGTTGCGGATGCGGCGATGCGGCAGACCGCACGGTTAATTGTTGAGAACAGCGAATATCGCAATTTACCGGTCGATATCGATAAGACGGTTTTTTACCGACACCCATCTACGAAAGCGAATAACAATAAAAATTACCGGAAAGAGGTGAAGGTATGATTGCGTTAAGCTTGTTAGCGCTCGCCATTGCTGTTACCGGAATTTTATTTGCCACTTCGATGCGTACTTTTCGTTCGATTGATACGATTACTGTCACCGGGATGGCGAAGAAAGAAGTCATCTCCGACTTTATTGTCTGGCGGGGTTTGATAGTCACCGAAGATGCAAAAATGCAGAAAGCGTATGAAGATAGTAAGAAGAACGTCGATGCGATGAATGCGTTTTTCCTGAAGAACAGTATTGATCCATCGGCAGTGACGATTTTACCGCCAAATTCCACGACGTTGCACCAACAGAGTATCGGCGGGAGCGGTGAATCGAAAGTCATCGGCTACCGTTATACCCAGAGCTTTGAAGTCAGATCGAAGGAAGTTCGACGCATAGAAATGCTATCGAAGCAAGTGAGTGAACTAATCGAGCGGGGTATACGGCTCGAATCCTATGCACCGGAATATCTCATTACGAAATTCAACGATTACCGCGAAGAATTGTATGCGGAAGCAATAAAAGACGCGAAACATAAAGCCGAGAAGATAGCGGAAGAGGTCGGGAAAAAAGTAGTCGAAATGTTAAACGCGAAAAGTGACGTGTTTCAGGTGACCAAGCGGGAAACGACTGAGATATCCGAACGTGGAAAATATGATACCAGCACGTTCGAAAAAGAAGTAATGGCAACTGTATCGGCGGTATTCAAATTCAAATAACCAAGCTTGTTGACAAAAAAAACGCCTCACAATCGTGAGGCGTTTTTCTTATGACGAGAAATTTAGTAAGAAATCACTGCTGCGATTGCCGGATCGCCTTCTGCCGGACTGCTGGAAGTATCCAAAGCCCGGAATGTCCCATCGCGTCCCAGAATATTGAACTGGATTGCTGAGTTTTGATTTGCGGAAGTGCCGCACATGGAGACATAAAATGCTTGTCGGCTCGTGGATGTGTAATCCGTGAAATGTGGCGAAACTGCGACATAAAAATGCTGGCCATTTGTCACTGCGATATTCAATTCAGCAAATGAGATATTCGTCCACCGGTATTGATTTTGGCCATTCGCCGTTATTTCATTGGCGCTAATCGTCTTCGAACCAAGTAGCGTACTCGGTTGGCTGCCGGTTTGGGCAAATACTTTGATATCGACGTTTGTCATCTGCATAGTGTCGGTATCCCAATTGCCGAACATAATCCGTACTGCATCCAAATGTCCGGTTTGCGAAGGTGTGAAATTCGCATATAATGCGGAATCCACATCACCATAAGCGTTGATATACCAATTCCAATTGTACGAAGCCGAATCGCTAATCGACTGCATGGTTAAATAGTAAGTGACTGGTGCCGCTGGATTGTTGGTGTCGCTCTTTGTGCAACCCATGAATACCACAACTGCAACCAGTGCTATTGTGATAATTAATTTAACTTTCATTCCATTTCCTCTTGATTATGTTAGTTTGATGAATATAAAATAAAGTGCATCACAAAACGAATCACTTGCGATTGTGTCTAATTCCCTACACCGACTTCTACATTGCGGAAGCGCGTTGGTGCCGCACCATGCGACATCTCTGCAGTTTGACCCGGTTGACCCTTTCCACAATTGTGGACACCCCAAAGAGTCCAGTATTTGTCGCTGCAAATTGCATCGCAACTGCGCCAGAATTCCGGTGTAATCCCTTGGTAGTTGGCGTTCTTGTAAAGCTGGCCCTTCTTACCGCCTTTGATTTCCCATGCCGCTTCCACTCCGAATTGGAAATTGAGGCGCCATTGGTCAATCGACCATGACCGGTTCGTCTCGAGGAAAATTCCCCCTTCGGTGTCTGCAAGTAGTTTGTCCAATTCCCAGTCACCCGGCATCAGAGAAAGATTCGTAATGCGTACGATTGGTATATGACTCCATCCCATTGCGCGGTTATTACCGCTCGAACGTTGTGCATGGATTGTGTGTGCCAATTCGCGGTTGTATTGGTATCCGACAAATTTACCATTCTGTACGAGATGCCACCGTTGGGCCCGCACGCCGTCGTCATCCCAACCGACTGTCGCCAAACCACCCGGAACAGTGGAATCACAAACGAGATTTACTTTCGGTGAACCATACGTGAAGTTGTTGAGTTTTTCGGTCGTGGCAAAACTCATCCCGGCGTAATTCGCTTCCATTCCCAGTACGCGGTCAAGTTCAGTGGCATGTCCCACCGATTCGTGAATTTGCAACGCAAGTTGCGATCCGTCGATAATCACATCCCGTTTACCCGATGGACAAGTCGGTGCCGTCAACAATGCAATCGCTTCCTCGCGCACCCTTTCCGCATTTTCGAGTAAATGAAGTCCCCGCACCAATTCATATCCGAGCGTCATATATTGTCCGCGGAACGAATTTGGGTAACTCCTTACCTGCATCTCATTGTCGCCGACTGCGGTCACCGCATAACCGGTTCCGCTTCGGATTAGATGTTGGTCGATGAATGAGCCCTCGCTCGTTGCCATCCATTGATGTTCGCTTTTGAATGCAAGTGAACTTTCCGAAGATTTAATTCGTTTATCCATGCGAAGAATTTTATCGATGCCGAAAAGCAATTCAAGTTTCTCTTCGAGCGACACCTTGAATGGATCCTCGACTATCGGTGACTGCCATCGTTCGTCATACACTGCTTCCGGTGCCAACTGCACATTGTCTTTCTTCAACCGCGCAGATGCCTTCGCGATACGAACCGCTTGTGCCGCTACCTTGTCGATTTCATCCGCATTGCAATGAGGACTACAAGCGAAGCCCCATGCTCCATCTGCGATTACACGAACCCCGAAACCGATATCTTCACTGAAACCGAGCGACGCGACCTTACCGTTTTGCACGGTAATGTCCTGTTCGCGGGTGAAGATAATACGGCAATCGGCATAGCTCGCACCTTTGATTTTTGCGGTTGATACCGCGCGTTCAGCCAATGTTCTCATGGTGTGTATCCTTTGCCGATTAGTTTTCGGTTTTACTGGTGAAATGGAAATCGTTAATCTTCATCGCGGGTACGACCGTCCCGCCGCCGCCCCAGAATGTTTCCGTGCGGTAAAGTTCTTTCGACAACGATTCCACATTCGCAAGTGCATGTAGAATCGATTCGGTAAACCGCAGGTTCTTCACGCCCTTCGTTACCTTCCCGTTTTCGATGAGGAACAAGCCATCGCGAGTCATACCGGTTATACTCATTGTCATCGGGTTGAGCAAATTGCAATAATGGAACCGCGTGACCAATAAACCATGTTTTGTCGAAGCAATCATCTCCACCAGATTGGAATTACCGGCTGAAACAATCATGTTTCCCGGAACCGGACCCCAAGCATTGGGTTGCGGTAGCGAGTGTCCTGTATCTTCGACACCACATTTTTTCGCGGTTCTGCGGTCGTGTACCGTTCCCCGAAACACTCCGTTTTCAATCAACGGTACCCGTTTGCGCGGCGATCCTTCAAAATCAAACGGCATTCCAATCGACAGCGGATGATAGCAATCATCGGTAATTGTGATGTTTTCGCCGACGACTTTCTGTCCGATTTTTCCACTGAAACAACTCCGCTCTTCCGCCAGTGCCAATCCGTTGAACGGTTCCCACGCCATGAACATGAGTATGTCGGAAACGGCTGCCGGCTCCAGCACCACCGTCCAAGCACCGGGTTCGACACTTGCCGGTTGCTTACCTGCTAATGCTTTCTTCGCGGCAATTTCCGCGACTTTTAAAACGTCGATTTTTCCAATTTCATGATCGAATGATTCCGCCCAACCGGATGAATCACCACTCATCGCGGAGATGGAAAACGATGCATCTGAAGTTGCGTAGTGTGCGCGCATTCCTGCGTTGTTCGCTTGATACGATGCGCTTCCGCCGCTGGAAAAAATTCCCGCACCCGCCAAACCATCTTTCTTGAATAACTCAATGGCTTTTACGACCCCATCGGCGCGTAGTTCGGGAGAAGCATCAACTGTCGCTGCGGCGAAAGTTTCCTGCTTCTTGTAGGATTGTTTCCCTACCAAAGGAAGCACTTCCGGGTCGGGATTGGTGACTTTCAACACGGCTTTCGCGGTGTCGATGCAATTGCGAATCCCTTCGTCTGTAACATAACCGGTTTCGGCTTTTCCCGTACGGCCATCCTTGATTAAGCGGACGGTCAACCCCAAGCCCTGCGATGCCACATTCTGTGTGATGGTATTTTCGCTGAATCGGGTTAACGCGCTGTCGCTCGACGAAAGCAATATTTCGGCATCGACTCCGTCGCACATTTTTATTGCGCGTTCTGCAATGGACTGCAGCTCATTTTCTGTAAGCATATTTCCTCTTTGTCACTGACTGGACGTCGACCTATTCAAATGAATATCGGCGTTGTCAATTATGATACGATTAAATCTTCTTACGCAAATTCTCTTTTGAAAACGCTTTTTCAAGCGCAGCATCGGTGAAGATACCATCTTTGCGGACAAGTTTACCATCAAACCACATTTCACCGCCGCCGTAATCGGCGCGTTGAATTAGCACCAAATCCCAATGTATAGCAGATTGGTTACCGTTCGACGCTTCGTCATAACACTGGCCCGGTGTGAAATGTATCGAACCGGCGATTTTTTCGTCGAACAGCGTATCCTTCATCGGTTGAAGGATAAAGGGATTGACACCAACGGCAAACTCGCCGACGTAACGTGCCCCCTCATCCGTATCGAATACTTTATTCAACTGCTCGTTATTACCATTCGAAGTTGCGTTGATGATTTTACCATTTTTAAACGTAAGTGAAATGCCATTATAGACGATACCTTCGTGCAACGATGGAGTATTGTAAGTTATCATTCCATTCACCGAATCGCGAACCGGAGCGGTATATACCTCGCCGTCGGGGATATTGCACTTCCCGTCGCATTTAATGCTCGGTATCCCTTTAATCGAGAAAGTCAAATCGGTACCGGGAGCGACAAGGCGTACTTTATCCGTCGCATCCATCAGGTTCTTGAGGTTTTCCTGTGCGACCGACATTTTCGCATAGTCGGCGCAGCATACTTCAAAATAAAAATCTTCGAATGCTTCCTGCGAGGTTTCGGCAAGTTGCGCCATCGCATTGTTCGGGTAACGCAATACCACCCACTTTGTGCGTTTTACCCGTTCTTCCAAGTGAACGGGGTGGACGAATAATTTGTTCCAGAGTTCTTTTTTCTTTCCATCTACATCGGCAAGGTCGAATGGGTTATCCGATCCGCGCAAACCGATATAGGCATGTGCTTTCTGCATCCAGTACAAATGCAGGTCAGCTTCTTGCTTTACCTGCTCTTCATCCGCATTTGCGATGAATTGCCGTGTCAAAGATTCATCGTTATAAAACCAAACCGGGGTCGCCCCTTTTGTGGTAGCAAACTTTATAATTTGTTTACCGAGTTCAAGCGTTTCTTTCCCCTTCATTTCGAGATACAGAATTTCACCGGGTTGAAGGGAAATCGAATAGTCAACTAACTGTCGTGCCAGTTCTTCGTTGCGTGGGTCTTTCATGGGTCTCCTTACCGGAAATCACGGGCGGTGATTTGATGCGGGTTGATAAATCGAAGTAGTGTTTTCGCTTCATAGATAAAGTAGCAAAACTGCTTTATTTATACAAATATCGTGTTTTAACAAGAACGCCGAGTGGTTAGCCCGGCGTTGCGCTTGTTATACAAGTAAGATTATTTCACGCGTTCATGCTCGATTTCACCGACTTTGACCAATTTTCCTTTGATCGTGTCGTACATCTCGAATACGAAATGATCATCGTCGATTGGCCGTATGATATACTGTATGTCTTTATCGCGTACACCCATGACTGGTTCGTCTATTTTCCCTTTGAAAACGATGGTTTTGTTCTCTGCATTGAAAGTACCGCTTGCGGTGGAGAATGCAGTACCCATGTTATCAATCCAGAAGTAAATGTATTCTTTGCGGAAATTGTCATAACCAAGCATACCTTCGCCGTCAAACGGCATGCCACCCATGTTCCCGGCGTAAGTCATCTGAAGGAATCGTCCACCGATAATCATTTGACGTTCACTGGTGCCTTCGCTCGTTTGTGGTGTTCCGCTTTCATCCATCCAGAATTTGTTATGTGTTTTCCACTTGCCGACTGTTTTTGCAAGCATCGCATGCTCAGGGCCGGGGCTTGCGTATTTCATCCACAATGCCATCATCGAATCCTGCGCTGCTTTCTGTTCCTTAGTCATCGTAGGTTTGGCTTTCTTTTCTTCTGCATGACTGGAAATGCAGATTCCAGAGAGAACAAACACAACCATCGTAAGTGCAATTCGTTTTAACAGTTTTTGTTGCTTCATTTTCCTGTCTCCTTTCAAACAGACCGATACGCTACCTGAGTCAATACCTTAGAAAAAGATAACGCGAATCTTATAATTTTCTGATAGTTAAAAAAGAAGTTATCATTGCATAAGTTATAAATCATTTATATTCAAATAATTATGCCTACTGCGCATTATCACCCTCTGTGAGTGTGAATTGTTTAATTTATATTCTAATTACTTTATTGGACAACTTGTTATAAACGCCTATTTCATATAGAGTAAAGACGTCTAATTGTCATGTGACATAATGCACAAATATGCTCACAACTTACCGTATAATCGTATAAAATACAATGACTTGACTATTGCTTGTGTTTTTTGTATCCTATACTCGTTCAACAACAACTCCATCACATCTCACCACTGATTTTTATTCAACGACAACATAACAAACCATCCGGTATCAACAAGCCAACGGTAATGAGGGGGCTCTACCGGTAAAAGCGATAAAGAAGCATTCATTAGTAATATTACTCGCTTCTTATTGTTCATCTCTTGTTCAAGGAAAGGAATATTCGATGAGAACCAATTCACTATGGGTGATCATCTTCATCTTAACCATCGCACTCCTTATGACTGGTTGCGCTGGTAAAGACGGTAAAATGGGTCCGGCTGGATTGAATGGCGTAAACGGTTCCAATGGTAGCAATGCCTTCCCATTTACTTATGTTGGTAATAACGTTAATTCATGTGGTACTTGCCACAGCGACATTAAAGACGCGTGGGTAACCGCTAAACACTCTTGGGCGTACGATAGTCTGCCCGCCGCCGATCAAAACATCCAATATTGTCTCCAATGCCATACCACCGGTTTCGATACACACCTTGCAAATTTCGGTGACACCGTAAGTACCGTTAATCGCGGTCCTGACCGGTTCGGATTTGATGATGCGTACATTAATCGTGACAGCGTCCGCATAGCGGCGTTAAAAAACGTTCAATGCGAAGCTTGCCACGGTGCATACTATGATGGCTACGACAATAACCCGCATCAGGAACACGTAACGGTTGACGATCAAGTCCATTCGGACGGTACATCCGCTTCCTTGTGTGTCAAGTGTCACGGTGAAATTCAATTGGCTGAATGGAAAACCTCGCGCCACGGTTCGATGTTCGATTCTGCCTATACCCGTGAGAGTTTCCGCGCGGAATGGGCAAATGCATCACAAACCGCATGGAATACAATTGGAAGCTTGAGCAATTGCTGGGAATGCCACGTTGCTGAAGGTTTCATCCATGCCAACGACCCAACCGACCCGTTATTTGCTTCACCGCCGGCAGTCGGCGATGGCGCAAGCATGATCGGATGCGCGACTTGTCACGATCAACACGGAAATTCCAATAAGTACCAACTTCGTAACCTGACCGACGAAAAGACCGTCTATTTTGCGAATTCAACGGTTTCGCGTCCACCGCAAAAGACGATGACCGGTTATGGAACTTCCCAAGCATGTGTTCAGTGTCACCACGACCGTCGTGATACCACCAGTGTCAAGGGCCAAATAGCAAGTGGCAACACTCGCTTCGGTTCGCATGACTCACCGCAAATGGATGAATTCATCGGTGCGGGTTGTTACGAAATCGCTGATTCTTCATTAGTCGGCCTTACTGGTATTCTTCCCTACGACAACAACCGTAACCACTCGCACAATTCAACCGCGGTCGCTGATTCAGCAGGCCGTGTCGGTTGCGTAATGTGCCACATGCCGATAGTTGGTGTCAGTCCCAAGCACACAGAACACAAGTTTGCTGCCGACATCGTAACTTGTCAGCGTTGCCACTCTGGCGCTGCCAGTTTCGAAACCATTACAATGGGTAATGGCGGTTCTATCCCCGAGTTGGATGCCTTGGCGGCACAACTTCGTAACTTACTCAATCCGCAAGGCGCAGACGCCTATACCATCAGCGATGACTCGCTCGGTTCACCCCGCGCATTGGCTGGCCATACCACTCCGCAAAGTACGGTTAAGACCCGTAAAGCGGCATGGGCATGGAACTTCTGGCGCCACGATTTGAGCCATGGCGTGCACAATCCGAAATACACGAAGGCAATTTTGACCAACGCGATTGCCTATCTCAATTCCACGAATCCGTAATTGCGTCCTTTCTAAAACTACTCGAGGGCGGTCAAACAGACCGCCCTCAACTTTTTTAGTGAAACCTACTTATTGTGTTAATCTTGTCCGTACCGTAAAAAGGATATAGATTTCGAACAGTCAAGCATTCAATCAATCAAGTTGAAACAATACCAAAGAATCGAAATGAACAACATCATCACAGTCATCTCACCGATTTATAACGAGGAAAAGTATATCGATGAACTTGTCGATTCATTGTTGAATCAAAAGTTGGATGGCTATGAACTGGAGCTGTTGTTAGTTGAGGGGATGTCGAGTGACCGTTCCCGTGAAAAAATCGAACAACTTGCCCGCAAAGATTCCCGGATACGATTACTCATTAACGAGCGCCAGAAAACACCGTTTGCTTTCAATATCGGTTTGCGTGAGGCTCGCGGTGACCACATTTGCATCTTCGGTGCCCACGCCCATTATGACCCGGATTATATCGCAGTATGCTTGAGCGAATTGGAAAAACACGATGCAGTAGGTGTTACCGGACGTATCCTTGCCTTGCCCCCGGAAGACACGATACAAGCGAAGTGTGTATCGTGGGCGTTTTCGAGTTCGTTTGGTGCTTCCGGTAAATCTTGGCGCACCCAACCCGAAGGGTATGTCGATACAGCCGGTTACCCGGTGTTTATTAAACAACCTTTGCTCGATTTAGGTGGCTACGACGAACGTCTCGCCCGTAATCAAGACAACGACATGAACTTCCGGCTCCGCCAAGCCGGATACAAACTCTATTGTACGTGGAAAACGACTGCCCATTACCAATCGAAGAAAAAAATATCGGAAATCCTGCGTTACGCTATCCGCACCGGTCGTGGTAATGCTGTGAGTTTGAAAGTATCACCCGGTTCACTCAGTTTACGCCATCATATTCCGACGATATTCACCGGAGCAGTATTACTTGGCATTCTCCTTGCCGTCATCGGTTTGCTAACTGCTAGTCCAATTACTGCATGGCTGGGTGCTTTATTTCTACTTGCAATACCGCTTCACCTGTTGGTCGGAATTTTGGTATCTCAGCGAATTTTTTTGAAAGAACACTCGTTTGCGGCATTTCTGATGCCCCCGGTGTTCTTTTTGTTTCATTTCTGTTACGGATTTGGCACATTTTACGGATTGTGGAAAGACAAACCCGATACGTGGGTAGAAACACAGAATTAGAAGTAGAAGAACTAAAGGAGAAATATCATCGACTTTTCATATACCAGTTATCGTGCGTTGTTGAATACCATTAAAGAACGTGGTTACCGGTTTGCCCGGTTTGATGAAATTCCCAATGGTAATCATTCGGCCATGCCGATTATGTTGCTCCGCCACGACATCGATATCGACCTTGGAAAGGCATCGCGCATGGCAACTATCGAGCAGGAAGAGGGTGCCGTCGCAACTTACTTCTTTATGGTTCGTACCCAGCACTACAATCTTTTTTCCCGTGAAGGTACCACCGAAGTTGAGCACGTATTGAACGCCGGGCATCACTTCGGTCTCCATTTCGATTGCGCCGCTTATCCCGAAAATGAAACCGTCGAGCAACTGAACGAAATGTGCAACAAAGAATCCGAGATGCTCGAACACTGGTTCGGCAAACCGGTTACGATTGTCAGCTACCACCGCCCTGAACAAATCATCCTTACCGGCAATCCGGCGTTATCTGCGCCACGTCCCCACACGTACATGGATCGCTTCACCAAAGATATTTTTTATCTTTCCGATTCACGCGGACGCTGGACGCACGGCACACCACTCGAATGTGACGCCCTCAAGAATCGTAAACCGATGCAACTCCTAACGCATCCGATTTGGTGGGATGACGTCCCGTTACCACCGCTGGAAACACTTCAGGCATTTGTCGCCCGGCACAAGGACGGAGTTGAAATGTCATTGGCTCAAAACAATACTGTCTATCGGGTGGGTAAATATTCGGATGTACAAGGGTGAGTTTGAGGAAAAAGTAGCTTAGTATAAATCGAAGTTAATTTTCGGGAATGACAATTTCAGACGCGCTTGAGTTGTATTAATAGCATCTTTCGAATTATCGCAAGCCATCCATTTCCGTCCCATTTTTTCTGCGACAACGCAAGTCGTTCCACTTCCGCAACAAAAATCTGCCACCCAATCACCCGGATGGGTCGAAACCGCAATAATAGGTTCCAACAGCGTTTCCGGTTTTTGTGTAGGATAACCGTTCCGCTCGTGTGACATCGGATTGACAATTGGAATATCCCACACATCATCCATCGGTGTCCCTTTGGGATTCGGCAAATATTTTTTTCCGCTCGCTCCAACTATTCCGCTTCGCGCATAACCACTCGTTGG
>CAZPUW010000016.1:0-16681 GCA_964589795.1 uncultured bacterium | reverse complement strand
TTTCTGTTTTATAACATTTTATGCTCTATCGCGTCCCAATCGCATTTATTTTTTCATCTTTTTTCTTCCTCCCCCCGTCCCCGTCCTCTATCCCCCATTCCCTCTGTTTTTCATCTTTTAACCGGCTACTGGCGACAGGCAACCAGCAACTTTCTTTTACCGTCCCCTGTTGCCCGTTCCCCTTCCTATTCCTACTTTCCACCAACTAACCAATAGGACAACATGATTGTAGCTATTCTCGGTTCCGGTACAATGGGGGTCGGTATCGCCGCAGTCGTCGCTATGGCGGGTGACGACGCTGTGCTGTACGACGTATCCGACGACCAACTCAAGCGCGCCATCCAATCCCTGCGCGGAATCTTCACCAAAGCCGCTGAAAAAGGTGCTATCCCCGCCGACGCTGTGGAAGCGTGTTTACTGCGGTGTAGTATGGTCACGCAACTTTCCATGCTCGACCGCTGCGACCTCATCATCGAAGCCGCACCTGAGTCGTACGAAATTAAAAATGAGTTATTCAAAAATGTCGAGCGCTGGATTCGTCCCGACGCTATCCTCGCCACCAACACATCGTCGTTATCCGTAGATAAGCTGGCATCCCAACTCGCCCACCCCGAGCGGTTCTTCGGCCTGCACTTTTTCAATCCGGTTCATTTGATGAAACTCGTGGAGGTCATTCCCGGCATCCGCAGCAATACCGCGTTGCTTCCCGACCTCATCGCATTGATGAAAAAGTGGAGAAAAATTCCCGTCGTCGCGCAGGATTTTCCCGGCTTCATCGTCAACCGTCTCGCCCGCCATTATTACGGTGAAGCGCTCCGCATCGCCGGTGACGGTATCGCCGATTACGCCACCGTGGATAGAATCCTGAAAGCCGCCGGTTTCAAAATGGGGCCATTCGAATTGATGGATTTAATCGGCATCGATATCAACTATGCCGCTACTTGCGCGGTCTATGATGGTTTCATGCAGGAACCGCGCTTCCGCCCGCACCCGCTCCAAGCGAAAATGGTCGCGAGTGGAATGCTGGGAAGAAAGACCGGACAAGGGTTCTACAACTATCCGAAGGAGTCGAAATGAGCGCACCTTGGGGATTGTTGGGAACGCCGGAGAAACGCGCACCGTGGGAAACGTATCTCCATGGAAAAGGAATCGAGACCGTCGCTATCGACCGTGCGCCGCTCCATTCCTTGCATGAGGTCGTACTCACGCTCATCGTGGATACCGATTTCAATTCGCACATCACACAAAAAATCTGGTTATTCGAAGGGCACATGGATCCGAGCGCACCGGTACTCGGGAATCTTGCCGCCGCGTCCGCCGCGAAGTTGACGTCGCTCTGCAAGCACCCCGAGCGGGTTGCCGGGTTCGCCTGTTGTCCACCGCTTGGGACGTACGGTATCGAATTTTCCCGCACCGAACTCACATCCGATGAGTGTGTGACCAAAGCTAAAACATATTTATCCGCACTCGGATTGACGATTGAGGAAGTCGGTGACCGCGCTGGTGGCGTGCTTTCACGGACGCTGGCAATGCTGGTGAATGAAGCGTGTTTTGCATTGCAGGAAGGGCTCGCTCCTGCCACAGAGTTGGATCTCGCAATGAAATATGGTGTGAATTATCCGAAGGGTTTGGTGGAGTGGGGAGATTTTATCGGTATCGAGTACCTGTTGGATGTACTCGATGGTATCTATGCCGATACCCGCGATCCGCGCTATCGCGCCTCCGCGTACCTTCGCCGGAAAGCGGAGTTGGGTTTGCCGTTACATACTTGATTTATTCATCAACAGCGCATGCCGCAATCCGCGGTCGCTTGCCACGACGCTGTTCACTCCGAATAAATGGAGTATTGCCAGCACAATGCATGTACCCGCAAAGATAATATCGGCGCGGTCAATATCCATTCCCGGAATAGTTTTCCGCTCTTCGACCGACAGTGTCCGGTACATTTTGTATTGCCGTTCCAACTCAACCCGTGATATTTCAAAGCCGTGAATCCGTTCCCGGTCATACGCTGGCAGGAGCATCGACACGCTCGCAATCGTACAAATTGAACCACCGATTCCGATCAATTTATCCAATTGCGCGATGCTCGATAATTCAGCGAATTCTACTTCCAGTGCCGCTTCCAGCGCGTCGCATTCGAAATCTTCTACCGGGTCTTTCCTCAGGAAATGTTCGGTGAGATGAACTGCACCGACGGGAAAGCTCTTCGACCACACAATCGAATCGAGACTTCCGACCACGATTTCGGTGCTCCCACCGCCAATGTCGATAACCCCCACCGGAATATCGGCATAGTGGAACCCGCGCATCGCCGCCAGATACGACAACCGGCTCTCTTGCTCGCCGGACAGAATTTGAATTTCAATATTGCATGCGTCGTGGACTTGTTCGATAAACGATTCCGCATTACTTGCCGACCGCAGCGCCATTGTTCCCACCACCGTGATGCTGTTGCAATCGCGCACCCGAAGCGCTTCGACGATACCTTTGATAACGGCAACATTGCGCGCTATCGCGAGCGAAGAAAGCGAACCGGAATTCATCAACCCTTCTCCCAAGCGGGTCGGGTATGTCGTGTCCGATAGGATTTTCCAGTCGCCACCGATTTGCCATCGTACCACGAGACACTTGATGGTATTGGTGCCGATGTCGATCACGGCTTGTAACGGTGTCTTGATTTCATTCATCTGGTTTTATCGGCGCTTTCAGTGTATTTTCTGTAGAATACAATTCAATTGGAATATTTACAAACGTGATACGGATTTTATCTCTTCTCTTTTCCCTCACAATCGCCCTGTTTTGCACGATTGGTGCGGCAGTACACGCTCAGGAGACCGTTGTCGAAGGGCGGGTATTGAAGTTAGGGCGTGTACCGATGCCCTACGCACATGTGCAGTACCGCCACCTCGGAACCGGCACAACCTATACTACACAAGCCGATGAGAATGGTCGTTATAGCATTCGCAGTTTGGTCATACATGCACACGATATCAAACAAACATCAAACGATTCTAATTACGAAGTTACTTTGTTTCCCGACTCAAACGGTACCCGTTTTTTCAAACGGATTTTCGTTCGTTCGGTTCGCGATACCGTCATTATTTGTATCGACACCGTGATGGCACCGCCTCCCCGCACAATTCTGTTCATCGGAAACAGCTACACTTTTTACAATGGTGGCATCGATACCCACTTGCACAATTTGTGTTTGACTGCCGATTCAACCAATGCACCGTTCACAACCAGCATCACCGGCCCCGGCTATTCCCTGCGAAATCATTGGGAAACCGCCACGACACGGCAAGCAATTCGGAACAATCATTACGACTTAGTGATTTTGCAGGAACAGAGCACCAATCCGATTACTGACTCACTTTCGATGTTCCAATATGCTGATTCGTTGACTCGAATCATTCGCGAGGCGGGTTCGGAAGCGGCGTTTTTCATGACTTGGACACACCGTAGCGATACCAGTAAGACCCATGTCCTTGCCTCGTCCTATCATCATTGCGGTACAGTTTTCGGGGTAACTGTCGTGCCGGTGGGGTGGGCGTGGCTAATGTCGCTCCGGCGCAATCCGGAAATTGTGTTACACCAATCCGATAAAAGCCACCCAACCACGTGCGGAACGTACCTTGCCGTATGTACATTCTATGCAGCGCTATTTGGTCGTGGTCCTGTCGGACTAACGTATGTGAATGACCCAAGTATCGGTCCCGAACAACGGGCGGTGTTACAACAAACCGCGTGGGATGCCGTGCAACAGCATCGACCTTAAATCGATTCTGATTTTACAACTGGAGGATGTTCATTATGAAGACTTCTTTATTCGTAATGTTGATTTTAGGTTTGGTTTGTGTTTCTTATGGACAAACTCTATACCCTTCAAACCACAGCTTACAAAGAGCTACGATATTTGCGGATTCAATAGATAGCGAATCGAAGTTGAGTGGTTTTTATAGTAACGCTCCTATGTACACAGAACACACTAATAGCGGTATGTCTGACGCTTGGACTTATGTATTTTATTTTTACACGTGTCCAGATTCGATAATGCTTGTTCATGTCTTAGCTGATAGCCGGCATACTTTTCCTGATCAGTATCCGATATTATCATTATTATATGGAACTCCTATATATCGTTGGACAGCAGGAACCGAAATTCCAATACAAACTTTTGGTATCGACCAAGATAGCATAAACAGTGTTGTAGCTTGGAATCTAATTCTCTCATCTGATTCCCTTTTAAGTATACAAGATTTAAGAGAAAGATTTCCAAACGATAGTTTACACTTATATATGGTATGTTACAGGGGTCGTGATTGGAGTGAATTTCCAACTGACACTAATGCAACTACATGGCTAATAAGAATACAAATGGTCAACGGACCTTACGTGAGTTATGCTTATCACTGGATAGATTATAACGTTAATGAAAATCTTTCATTTGATAGCACAGGCATGCGTTGGAATTCAAGGCAGGTTACGGTTGACGAGCCTTATTTTTCAGTAAAGGAATTAGCAATACCAGAGCAATTCAAATTCTACGCCTATCCCAACCCTACGAACGGCAGTTTAAACCTGTTCGTTAATGGAAAGCGATTGAACAACTCATCATACGAGTTATTTGATATTCTTGGGCACCGGATGAACCCATACCAACTTGCTTCGGGGTCGTATTTCGCTAAATACAAGAACCAAACAATTAAAGTGACCGTCTTGAAGTAACCAATTTCAGCAGTATCTTTTGCAACACTTTTTGAGGAATTATGTCAAGCCGTACCGCATTTGAAGAACTATCGCAACGTGGATTTATCTCACAAGTAACTCACCCCGATGAGTTACCCAAACTGCTCGCGCAACCACCGCAGGTGTTTTACATCGGCTTCGATCCGACGGCGACGAGCTTGCATGTCGGTAGTATGTTACCGGTAATGGTGATGGCGCATCTTCAGCGGTTCGGTCACAAACCCATAGTCCTTGTCGGCGGTGCAACCGGTATGATTGGCGACCCCAGCGGAAAATCCGAAGAGCGGCAGTTACTCGGTGTCGAGAAGTTGAAAGAAAATCTTGAGGGGTTAAAATCGCAACTCTCACGCTTCTTCAGTTTCGAAGGGTCGAATGCGGCAATCATGGTGGACAATTACGACTGGACGAGTAAATTCTCTTATATCGAATGGTTGCGCGAAATCGGTAAGCACATCACCGTGAATTACATGTTACAAAAGAAATCCGTTCAACTTCGGTTGGAGTACCGCGAGCAGGGGATTTCCTATACCGAATTCAGCTATATGCTGTTGCAAGCAAATGATTTTCTCCATTTGTTTGAGACCTACGGCTGTAAGATTCAATGCGGCGGCGACGACCAGTGGGGCAACATTACCGCGGGGATGGACCTCATCCACAAAAAAATCGGCGGTGAGGCATATTGCTTTACTTGGCCGTTAATGGTGACGGCGAGCGGCGAGAAATTCGGAAAGTCCGCCGGGAATGCCGTCTGGCTCGATGGTAACATGACGAGCCCATACCATTTCTACCAATATTGGATTCAAACCACCGACGATGATGTCGAGAAGTATCTCAAATTTTTCACCTTCCTGCCATTGGAAGAAATTGCACAGATAATGCAGGAACATGTCGCATCACCGGAGAAGCGGTATGCACAAGTTCGCCTTGCTACGGAAGTCACACGTACGGTACACGGCGAAGCTGGCTTGCAAAAAGCGCAACTTGCGACCGATGTTTTCTTTGGTAAACCGATTCAAGGGTTGTCCGATTCAGATTTAATTGCGGTATTTTCGAATGTCCCCTCGAAAACTTTTTCGCGTAATGTTCTCACCGACGGAATCTCAATCATTGATTGTGCCGTGGAAGCGGGAGTATATCCGTCTAAAGGGGAAGCCCGCCGTTCGATTTCCGGTGGCGGCTTGTATGTGAACAACAACCGGGTTGAAGATGAAAAAATGAAATTAATGACTACCAATTTGGTCGGAGAAAGCTCGATTGTCCTTCGCAAAGGGAAAAAAGAGTACACTTTACTTCGTTTTGAATAGTACCCGTCATATACAATAAACCCAAACAGAGTCCGGTTACTCAATGAACATTTCCGAAACGCTTCGCGAAAAATCGGCCAAAAGTTGGACCATTCTAAAACTTACCCTGACCCGATTTTCGGAGATAGATGGAACGCAACGGGCGGGTGCGTTTGCTTATTATGCCTTCTTCCCACTCTTCCCGTTGCTAATCCTCGTCGTTTCGTTTGCGTCGTTATTTATAAACGGAAGTAGCGCAACCCGCGCTGTGATTTTTTTCATTCAAAATTATCTTGTGATTAGTGCAGAAGTTCGGCAGTTGATTTTAACTACTATCACGAATGTTGTCCACGCGGGAAGTCAAGCGGGAATAATCGCCTTTGTGATGTTGATTTGGGTGTCGGGTAATTTCTTTACGACGTTAGTTTCGGCGACCAACCGGGCATGGGGTAGCACCGGTTATAAATGGTGGCAAATGCCGTTTCGGAGCTTACAGTTGTTGGGTGTGACCATAAGCGCGGTATTGTTAGGAATAGTTGTACCCATTTTGGCAAGGATGGCAAAGGATTGGTTTTCAGAGCTGTTTTCACGTCAAATTGTGTATCGACTCGCGGTTTATGTCCTTTCGTCGCTAATCTTCTATATCTGCTTATTACTGTTTTATAAGCTTGCACCGCTCCGCCGAACCCGGTTTTCCGAAGTATGGTTTCCCGCCTTGGTGGTCACCATTTTGTTAAAATGTGGTGAAGGGTTATTTTTGATTTACCTGCGTGAATTCTCCACAATAAACGCAGTATACGGCACTGCGGGTGGATTCATTACGATGCTGTTGTGGATATATATATCCGGATGTATCTTTATTTATGGCGCATGTCTGTGCGCTGTACTATCCGATTCAAACAAACCGGTTACAATCCCGGAAAATTAAATATGCGTTCCCAACCAGTGTACAAATTACTCTTTCATTCCTACTTTGCTTTGCGTCTTACTTGAAGGGACTATGAGCATTCCGGTGGAGTGGCGTTTCGATTTTGAATACAACGGCGGCGACCTTAGTTGCAGTGCGCTTGTATTGGAATTGAAGGCGTTTTTTCAATCACTCCCACCGTCAACCTTCGTTCTCGTTACCGCACAAGATTTAGGAGCTGTGATTGACATTCCCGCATGGTGCTGGAGTACCGGTCACTCCCTGATACATAAACAACATCCCTACTATCTAATCACGAAACGTTCAACTGAATAGGAGATACTATGTCGAAAACATTCTGTGTTTCGATTACTCACACTCATGACAATACTGATAAAGCGACACTTGGCTTTGTCGTAGCCAATGCCGCTATCGGAAGTGAAAAAGACACGATGGTATTTTTAAGCACAGACGGTGTCTGGGCGGCGGTAAAAGGCGAAGCGGCGAAAGTCAGCATTGGCGGTCCGTTCCTTCCCCTCAATGAATTGGTCGATAAATTCATCGCGGGTGGCGGCAAAATTTACGTTTGCACGCCGTGTATGAAGAAACGGAACATTACCGAAGATATGTTGATTCCCGGTGCACAACCTGCCGGTGGTGCGGCTCTTGTCGAGTGGCTCGCCAACGGTTCACCTTGCGTGAGTTACTAAGCGCATGAGTGAAACGATGTCATTCGAGTCGATTATTCCCGACCATGTGTTCGAAGGAGGCGACCTCGATTGCGGTTCCGGGCTCGTGTTGTTGATTCGCGAAGCGATGCTCAAAGTGCCGGTTGACGGTATTCTCGAAATGCGCAGTAGCGAACCAACAGTCGCCGACGATTTGCCACCATGGTGCCGGATGGTAGGCCATGTCTATTTGGGCAGCATACCTTCGGGAAAAGCGGTACGGTATTTCGTACGCAAATCGGTAGCGCCAGTGGAAGAATGTGCCGCACTCGAGTCCGATCTCGAGCGTGCCAAGAATTATGAATGGCGCGTCCGCGCACGTTCCACCGGAAACCGGAAAAGTACGGCTTATTGCCGCAACTTTACGATTGAAGTGGGACAACCGGCATCTTTTGAGGAAACCGACAAGTACCCGTCCGCCGTCGAGTATTTACTCTCGTCGTTGGCGGGCGATTTGGTATCCGGTTATTTCGCCGAATGCGCGCGGAGTGGACTCGAAGTGGATGACGTCGAAATCACTGTCGCCGGAAAGTTGCATAATGTGCTGGCTCATCTTGGCACTGAGGAGGGTGACCCTTCGGTTTCCAGTATCGAGTTGAAATGTTATGCGACCAGTTTCGAACCGGAAGAAGCTTTGCGGAAAACATGGGAAAGAACGGTATTGCGTTCTCCCGTCGCTTCCACGTTGTCGAAAGCGGTCGAACTCAAAATTAAATTCGCAGTAGTGTAATTGCATGACGAACACATTACCAAAATTTCCAGTAACCCAAGTTGGCTCATGGCCGCGTTCTCAGATGATGCTGAAAGCGTTGCGTGATCATCGCACCGGACGTATCGGACGCGATGAATTTGAACGCATCGCCGATGCGGAAGTAAAACGAACAGTCGAAATTCAGGAAGAGATTGGCGTCGATATTATCGTCGACGGTGAGCACTGGCGCGACAACTTCTATTCGTTTCTGACAAATAAAGTCGAAGGAACGAAATTGATGTCGCTTGCCGATATGTTGGATACGGTCGAAGACAAATCGAGTTTCGAGGAAATGCTCTCGACACTCGACGTACCGGCTTCGACAATTCGCAATCCGACTTGTGTCGCGAAACTTTCGCGGCGCGAACCGCTCGCAGTGAATGAATTTCGTTTTGTCCGCTCGATTTCCACCAAACCGGTGAAGATGACACTACCCGGCCCGTACCTCCTTACCCGATCGATGTGGGTAACTGCGCTATCGCAAGATGCCTACGACGATAAAACGGAGATGGCGGACGACGTAGTGAAAATGCTTCACGACGAGTTGGTCGAGTTGCGCGATGCCGGTTGTGATTTTGTCCAATTCGATGAGCCGGTACTGACCGAAGTTGTGCTCTCGAAGGATAAAGATCGCCGAACTTTCATGTGAGCTACGTTGGCGACTCGCCGGGACGCGGGTGCGGAACTGGAATATGCTGCGGAGCTGATTAACCGCGTCGTTGACGGCGTGGCGGGAATTCGTACGGCTATTCATGTTTGTCGCGGCAACTGGAGTCGCCGCGAAGAGGTATTACTTGCCGGTGATTATATGCCGCTCGTCGGTGCATTTCAGAAAATGCACGTCGATCAATTTGTTCTCGAATATGCCACACCTCGCGCGGGTGAGTTAGCAGTGATTGGTGAATCACTCGCATCGAAAGAAATCGGATTGGGTGTCGTGAACCCGCGTACCGAAACCGCCGAACCGGTTGAGGAAATTGTCCGGCAAGTAAAATCCGCACTAAATTTCTTCGCTCCCGAACGAATCTTCCTCAATCCCGATTGCGGTTTCGGTTGTTTCGCCAACCGTTGTGTCAATGACGACGAAACCGCTACGGAAAAAATGCGCCACATCGTCGCCGCGGCAAAACAACTACGTGCTTCTTACTAATTCGCATTCCGCTCGCACTTCACTACTCTTCGTACTTATCTTATTCTGAATTATTGTAAGGAAAATCTATGTTTCACCCGAAGCAACTTATTTTTAGCTGCTTTTCTTTTCTCGTATTGCTCACTCTGTTCGGTACGACATTTGCAACCGTCCTTCCCGATACTTTGTCGGTTCCTGTCTTCCGGGATGCGACAATTCATTTTCAACCCGATTCCGCCGGGAAGTACGCAACGGAAGGTCTGACCGCACTTGATAACGGACGAATCCTCGCGACAAAAATTACTTTACCCGAATATGATTCAACCGTCCGAATTTTTGCACGTGTCGTAATCAAACCGATACCGAAAGATGAACGCTCAGTGTTTGACCATTGGGATCGCGCAGGGAGTATTCGGTTGGCACAATCCGGCGAACCCGACATTGAAATAATGCGCTTCATGACATCGTACGGTGGTCGCACTGAACATGATTTGGAAGTCACACCTCTGGCACCATTACTACGCGGAGACAAAACACTTAAAGCATTCGTCGATACATGGGTGACACCGGGTTGGAAAATTGATTTTACATTGACTTACATAAAGACCACGGATTTTGACAATCCAAGTTGGGTTGATCCGGTTTATTTCTGTGACTCGTTCAATAAACAAGACATGCCTAATGGTGTTGAAGTTGAAACAAACGTACCTGCAGGTTTGGCGCGCGTCGCGATGGTCTATTACACCACCGGCCATTGTACCGATGGCACCGATGAGGATGAGTTTGTCTCAAAAGCGAATGTCATTTCCATCGATGGAACGGTTGCGGAGCGGATGCACCCGTGGCGCGACGATTGCCGGAAAAACCGCGAGGTGAATCCCTACACCGCACGATGGTCGGATGGCACGTGGTCGAGTGATTTAAGCCGCAGTGGTTGGTGTCCCGGTTCCCTTGTCTATCCCAATGAATTTGATTTTACCGACCATCTCACCCCCGGAAAACACAAAATAAAATTCGTTATTGAAAATATGCGCCCGAAAAATGAGAAGGGAGACTTCGGATACTGGCGTGTCTCAGCTTTCTTAGTTGGTTGGAAGAAAGCACCAAATCTATGGCAGAATCGTTAAAATCATGATTATTCCCGCCCCTAAATTCTCACAAGCCACGAGTGGTACGTTCCAACTCTCTCCCTCTACCTCGCTCCATCTGAGCACAACAACTCCCGAACTAATACACCTTGCCGGTTTCCTAAAGTCTGAACTGCAATCTCGGTACGGTTGGTCGCTCACTTCCAGCGAACAAACAAATCCGAATTCATCCATTATTCTTTCACTCGATTCCAAGAATCAAATACCAGAGTCGTATGAATTATCCATCGATTCTAATCAAATTCGTATCGATGCATCGCATCCCTCCGGTTTATTTTATGGCCTGCAATCACTGTTTCAACTCTTACCAGAAATTTCCCTATCGACGAGTCTTATCGAGCTTGCCGGAATAGCAGTTCAGGATGAGCCGCGCTTCCAGTGGCGGGGCATGCACCTCGATGTGTCGCGCCATTTTTTCCCCATCGCTAATATCAAGAAATTGCTGGACGAGCTCGCTCTCCACAGATTAAATCGATTTCATTGGCATCTAACTGACGATCAGGGTTGGCGATTTGAGAGCAAACGCTATCCCCTCCTAACGGAAATAGGCGGATGGCGAATCGAACCAAACGGCGCTAAGTACGGCGGCTTTTACACACATGAAGAGATGCGCGAAGTGGTTCAATATGCCACTGAGCGCTATATCGAAGTGGTTCCCGAAATCGATGTACCGGGCCATGCCCGCGCACTCCTTGCCGCATATCCCGAATACTCCTGCACCGGAACGACGCAATCCGTGCCGAATACATGGGGTATCTTCGATGATGTATTGTGTCCCGGAAATGAATCGACTTTTACGTTCCTGACAAATTTGTTCGAAGAAGTTTGTAGCATTTTTCCCAGTGAATTTATTCATATTGGCGGTGACGAGTGCCCGACTATCCGGTGGAAGGAGTGTCCAGATTGTCAACAGCGAATGAGAAATGAACACATACATTCTGAACATGAACTGCAAAGCTACTTTACTACTCGTATTGCGAAAATGCTATCCAACTTCGGAAAACGGGCTATCGGTTGGGATGAAATTCTCGAAGGTGAGATTCCTTCGGATACGGCAATCATGTCGTGGCGTGGCTTTGAGGGGGGACTACGCGCGGCAACAGCAGGTCACGACGTCGTTATGTCACCCGTCTCCCACTGCTATTTCGATTACTATCAGGGACCTCGTGAAACCGAACCTCCAGCATTTCCGAATGAATTGTTGTTGGAGAAGGTATATTCGTTCGAACCAATTCCTCCCGAATTAAAAGAAAATATACATCATCACATCCTGGGTGGTCAGGGAAATCTTTGGAGCGAGTATATGCCGTCGTGGGAGCAAGTCGAGTATATGGCATTCCCCCGAATGTGCGCCCTTTCCGAAGCGTTATGGAGTCACGAGAAAAATTACACAGATTTTCTACAACGCTTGAACCTACATAAAAACCGGCTAAAGCGACTGCATATCAATTTCCATCCGTTACCGATTACACACAATTACACATCAAATTGTTGTTATATGCGCTAATACAAATTTTACTTTTCTCTATTATTTCTTTGACACAAATTCATCCCCAACCTACTTTACTCGTTGTACCTAACGGACACGTTTGTTAACATCACCGATTGCTTTCGAAAAACGAGGAGGTTTGGATGTTTACGGATACAAAGAATTTTCCCACTCAACATACTTCTCTATTTATTTGCCTGCTTTTTACAGTTTCTACTTCTGTGTTTTCATTCGCTCAAACATGGCGATGGCAGAATCCTCAACCTGAAGCTAATATTTTAAATTCGGTAAAATTCATCGACGCTACCAATGGTTGGGCGGCGGGCGATGTCGGGTCGATCGTGCATACAACCGACGGTGGCGTGACTTGGAAAAATCAAAATAGCGCAACGGCATTTTGGCTGGGTTGTGTTACATTTTCTGATATGAATAATGGTTGGGCCGGTGGTAATTTTGGTACCATCGTTCACACAACCGACGGCGGCGAGACATGGGTAAACCAGAATAGCGGCAATACCACAACCAGTTTTAATGCAATGTTTTTCATTGATGACAGCACTGGATGGGCGGCGGGTGCCTATGGTATTATCGAACACACTACGAACGGTGGTACAACATGGACGAATCAAACTACTGGCTCGAATGAATTCTTTTGGGGATTGGCATTTACTAGTCCGACGAACGGTTGGGCGGTGGGCGCAAATAATCAAATCCTTCATACCACGAATGGTGGTGCAATCTGGACCATTCTAAATCGCCCGAGCACTTCATTGCGCTCATTGACGTTTACCGACAGTATACATGGTTGGGCGGTGGGTCAAAGCGGATTAATTCTTCACACTACCGATGGCGGATCTTCATGGTCGAACCAAACGAGCGGCACGACTAACTTGCTTTGGGATGTCGCTTTTGCCGATATCAATAATGGTTGGGCAGTGGGTGCCGCCGGGACGATTTGCCGTACAACAAACGGTGGGGCAAATTGGAGCTCGAGCAACAATACGGTCTTAGCATATCAAGGCGTTGCTTGCACAGATTCAAATACCGTATGGGTAGTCGGAGCAAGTGGGACAATCATTCAATCGACAGATGGTGGGGTTAATTGGAGTAACCAAAATCAAGGAACCAGTAATCTTTTACAAGGAGTAGAATTTTCCGATGAGAATAATGGGTATGCCGTCGGAGCAACGGGTACAATCGTTCATACCACCAATGGCGGTTTGACATGGTCTTTGCAAACCAGTCCGGTACAACCCGATCTGCAAAAAATACACTTTACAGATTTCAACAACGGTTGGGCGGTCGGAAACTCAGGCACACTTATACACACTACCGATGCCGGAACGACATGGACAAGTCAAACCAGTGGAACGGCCAGCCAATTACTCGGAGTAGCATTTACCGATTCAAATACCGGATGGGTCTGCGGAGAGGACGGAGCGATTAGGCACACTACTGATGGTGGCTCAACGTGGAACCCGCAGTCCAGCGGAGTTAACGCATATTTGTAAAGTATTACATTCCCTGAACCCAACATTGGTTGGATTGTCGGTGACAACGGAACCATCCTAAATACCACTAACAGCGGCACATCATGGGTGTCGCAAACCAGTGGTACGACCAATAGATTGAATGCATTGTGCTTCACTGATGAATCAAATGGCTGGGCGGTCGGCATGTATGGAACAATTTTACATACGGCAAACGGTGGCGTGAATTGGAACCCCCAAACCAGTCAGGATATTTACCAAATATTCAGCGTGGCGTTTCCCGATCAAAACAACGGGTGGATAGTTAGTGAACACGGACTGATTTTGCATACAACAAATGGCGGTGTCGATTGGTCCATTGTAAATAGTGGAACCAATCTCTCGCTCTACAGTGTTTCGTTTCCCGATACAGGAAATGGATGGGTAGTCGGTGATGGCGGCACGATTATTCACACCGGTACACTCAGCGAAACCTCGGTGGGAAATGCACCTTCAAACCGTCTTCCCACTCAATTCTATTTATCGCAGAATTATCCCAATCCATTCAACTCACACACGGAAATTTCGTATTCGCTCCCGGTTGCCGGGAAAGTTTCGCTTGTCGTATTTGATATGATGGGTAGAAAAGTTGCAACGTTGGTTGATGGCAACCAAAGCGCAAGCCGCTACCGTGTTGGATTCGACGGAAAGAAATTAACCACCGGCGTATACGTATATCGTGTGAGCGTAAATGGTGTGAGTGAAAGCCGTAAGATGGTTTTATTGAAATAAATTCGATCTAAATGATGATAGACAGAAAAGGGTCGATGTACATCGACCCTTTTTTCTAACTGAGTATCTCGTGGATTTTGTCAAGCAATTCCTGAATCCGGTACGGCTTCTGTATAAAACCGGAAAGCCCTTCTCCTGCGAACTTCTCCGTAACTTCTTGCTCGTTGAAACCACTTGAAAGTAGAATTCTTACATCGGGACGGATTTTGCGGATCTTGCGGAATACCTCTTCTCCACTCAACTTCGGCAAGGTCATGTCCAACAGCACAAAAGAAACTTCGGCAGCAATTTTTTTAAATTTCTCTACGGCTTCCTCCCCATCGACTGCAGTTTCGACCTTAAATCCCTTCATTTCGAGTAACTGCCGAGCAAGCGTAAGGACGCTGGTTTCGTCGTCCACGACGAGAACGATGCCGCTCGCTTTCCACTCTTCTACCGGATTCTGACCTATCATATCCGCTTCATGAGGTGTATTCGAAGATTTAGGAAAGAGAATCCGGAATGTCGTGCCTTTTCCGACGTCACTGCGAACTTCCACTACACCGTGGTGCCCCCGGACTATACCGATAACTGCGGCAAGACCAAGTCCCCGTCCAGTGAATTTTGTCGTGAAGAACGGATCGAAAATCCGTTTCATCGTTTCGACATCCATTCCGCTTCCGGTGTCTGCTACTTCGATGTAGACATAATCCCCTTCTTCGATATTTTCAGTAGTAAACGCTTCCGTTAAAAACGCTTGGTCGACTTGGAAGGTGCCGGTTGAAATTCGAACTATACCGTTGCGTTCACCAATCGCTTCAGAAGCGTTTGTAATCAAGTTCATCACTACTTGCCGGATCTGAGTTACATCGCCTTCGATATAAGGAAGTTCTTTCGCGAAATCATAAGTCAGTGTTACCCGCTTGGATATGGATACTTCCAATAGATGTGAAATCTCTTCCACTACTTTCGTGAGATTGAGTAACTGGACGACAAAGCGACCTTTACCGGAATACGCCAACATTTGTTTTGTTAGTTCTGAAGCCCGTACCGCAGCTGTTTCTATTGCTTCCACGGAACGCCGGGCGGGTGATTCATTCGGCAGCTCCATTAGCGCCAACCCCGCATTACCGAGGACTCCAACTAATAAATTGTTGAAGTCATGGGCAATACCACCGGCAAGTACACCCAAGCTCTCCAGTTTTTGGGTATGCTGGATTTGCGCTTCTAATTTTCGCCGCTCTTCTTCGGCTTTTTTTCGTTCGGCGACATCGACCATTACAATCTGTGCCGCCGGTTTATTCTGATAGGTAAATGGAACTGCAGTTACTTCAACATAGATAACACTGCCATCCAATCTCAGAAAACGTTCTTCGACGGTCGGTTGCTGCGCTCTCTTCTCAATAACATTACGCATTCGGCCCGCCACCAAATCACGGTCTTCGGGATAGATAAAATCAATCGCGTTCTTTCCGATGAAATCGAGAATTGAATCGCCACGCATCATGTTCACCACCGTTTGGTTAGCAAACACGACTTTTCCTTCGCAATGTGCGATAACTCCTACCGGCAACGTTTCGACAAGTACCCGGAAGCGTTCTTCGCTCTCCCGTAATGCTAACTCAGCTTCGTTTCGCTCCGTTACATCGCGGGCGATGGCGCAGATACCGATGATATCACCGTTCTTTGTGCGTAATGGAACTTTGATTGTATGAAGCGTTTTCCAACTACCACGTATTTTCTCGGTCGGTTCGGTCTCGACTACTTTACCTGCAAGAACTTCCTGATCGGCAATCTCAAAACTACTTGCGCGGTCACCGAGCATTTCGCGGTCAGTTTTACCAATTATTTCCTCAATCGGCAAATTCAGCATATATGCCATGATCGGATTGACATACAAGTAACGCAAGTCCCGATCTTTGATTAAAATTGCGTCTTTTGCCCCTTCCGTTAACGAACGGAATTGGGTATCCGACATCTCGTATGCTTGCTGAGTCTGTTTGCGCTCGGTAGTGTCACGCATCGCAACGATACCGCCTTGATGAACACCGCTCTCGTCGTAAAGAAACGTTGTCGCCGATTCTACCCAGCGAAAGCTGCCGTTTTCCGTTGCGTGTCGATACTCTAAGGTGATTCGGACTTCCTTGTTTCGGATACAATCCTGTAGTTTCGTTTGAACCAGCTCCAGATCATCGGGATGAACAAATTCAAACAACGAGCGGTCAAGTAATTGGCGGTAGTGATATCCGAAAGC